>NZ_DBHIDN010000001.1:0-137836 GCF_057251025.1 Shuttleworthella sp. | reverse complement strand
GTCAGTGAAGGATCTGTGTCAGCGGCCACTTCATCCTTGTCTAAGTCCGCAATTACAGGTAAAATGTACTGAGAGTGCGGACCGGTACAGGACTTGTCCTTGTATTGTTCCGTCGACCGACAGGGCTAGTCAAGGTTTCGACAGGGATCCTGCAGCTGGTGAAGCGAGCCGCATGGCGATGCGTCAAATGGCCAACCTAAATTTAAACGCTGAGAATCGTTCTTTAGCAATCGCAGCCTAAGGGCTGTAACCCCTTTCGACTCACCTGCATGTCGGAAACCGGGTTTCAAAAAACGCAGGAAACGACATGGTCAAAGCTTTGAGATCATGGGCGTATGATGAAGCTACCGAGATCGCAAGAGTGTCTGCTCCCGTGCGATGGAGGGAAGTTCAATGAACAGACTACGCTCGTAGAAGAACAGGGAATGGGTTTTTGGACAGGGGTTCGATTCCCCTCTAGTCCATAGGGGATCTGGTTCAAGTGGTGACTTGGATCCGATCCCCTATTCTTATATAATTTCTAGTGATGCGAGGGCTTTTGGAGAATAAAGCGAGAAGATTTTGATCCATGTGATTTCATGCGATAACCGGATCTAAATCAACCTATGAGGAGGAAATCATGGCATATCAGAAAATTATGGTCGTCGATGACGAGATGCGGATTAGGAAGATTGTACGTGACTTTCTGGTGAGAGACGGTTACGACGTTGTCGAAGCGCAAGACGGAGAAGAAGCGCTTGACCTCTTCTATCAGGACCATGAAATCAGCCTGATCATTTTGGATGTCATGCTGCCCAAGCTCAACGGCTTTGATGTGGCAAGAGAGATCCGGGAGACCTCCAAGCTGCCGATTATCATCCTGACGGCAAAGTCTGATGAGCAGGACGAGCTGCAGGGCTTTGACATCGGTGTGGATGAATACGTCTCAAAGCCCTTCTCTCCCAAGACCCTTGTGGCACGGGTTCAGGCGATCCTGAGAAGGTCGGGGGTTGAGGACCAGGTCAAGAGCATTGAGGCCGGCGGTATCTGCCTGGATTTTGTTGCTCACACCGTGACGGTTGACGGTAAGGAAATCATGCTGTCCGCCAAGGAATTTGAGCTCCTCGCCTATTTTATGGAGAATAAGGGGATCGCCCTCTCCAGAGAGAAGATCTTGAATTCGGTCTGGGACTATGATTATTTCGGTGATGCCAGAACCATCGACACCCATGTCAAGAAGCTTCGCGCCAAGATCGGAGAGAAGGGAGCCTACATTCGGACCATCTGGGGAATGGGCTATAAGTTTGATGTGGGCGACCAAGAGAAGTAAGGTGCTATGGCTGTGAAGAAGAAGGTTTGGACCGGGATCAATCAGAAGATCGTACTTATTTTTCTGATCGTCATCAACGGCTTGATTATTTTGACTTTTTTCATAAATTTTCTCTTCCTTCAGGATTACTATGCCCGCAATAAGCTGGGGAATCTCAAGAAGGTCTACGGGATCCTGGAGGATCAGGCGGCAAACGGTCACCTGTATTCACCGGACTATCGCCTGCAATTCCAGCAGATCTGCGTCAACTTCAATCTGGATGCGGTGATCGCAAGCAGGAGTGGAGACCTTCTGCTCACATCTCTTGACGATACCCCGGCGATTCCGGGGAATTTGCGCAAGATTCTGACCGAGAATCAGGACCTTCCCCTGCCGTCCCAAGAGGACAAAGAGCCCAATTACCGGCAAGTCCGCATGATGGACTCTCACACGCATGAGGAATATCTGGTTCTGATCGGCCGGATTGCGGACGGAAATATCATTGCGATCCGAAGCGGGATCGAGTCTCTCAAGGAGGCGTCTTTCATCCTCAGAAGGTCTCTGATCACGGCGGGGACCATCTCCATTGTCCTGTCCATTCTGATCGGAAATCTGGCGGCGCATATGATTACAGACCGGATCCGCCGCATGCAGAAATTGGCCCGGCGGATGTCCGATCTGGACTTCGACGCCAAGTATCAGGAGACGTCCAATCAGGATGAGCTCGATGATCTGGGGGAGAACCTGAATGAACTCTCAGAGAAGTTGCAGACGACGATCGGCGAGTTAAAGACGGCCAACCATGATCTGAAGAAGGGGCTGGAGATCCGCGACAAGCAGGAGGAGATGCGAAGAGAATTCCTGGCCAACGCCTCTCATGAGCTGAAGACCCCGATTGCGGTGATCCAGGGCTATGCCGAGGGCTTGCAGGATGGAATCGCGCAGACCCCGGAGGACATTCAATTCTATACGGATACCATCTTAGACGAGGCCAACCGGATGAACCATCTGGTGCGTCAGATGATTGATCTCAATGCCCTCGAGTACGGAAAAACCATGGTGGCAATGGAGCGGTTTGATCTGATGGATTCAATCCGGGCCATCGTGGCATCGCAGAAGATTCTGGCTTCGGATATCGACATAGACATAGTGCCAAAGGACCGGCCGGTTCATGTATGGGCAGATCCCATTCTGACCGAGCAGGTGATCAGCAATTATCTGAGCAACGCGATTCACTACTGCGGAGGAGGGCGGAGAATCCGGATTCGGGTAATCCGGGAATCCGACCGGGTGAAGCTTCTTGTCTTCAATACAGGAGACCCGATTCCGGAGACGTCGCTTGATCATCTGTTCGAGAAGTTCTACAAGGTAGACAAGGCGAGAAGCCGCAGCTACGGAGGCTCCGGGATCGGTCTTTCGGTTGTAAAGGCGATCGCGGAATCCTTCCAGCAGGAGTACGGGGTCATCAATCACCAAGACGGCGTGGAATTCTATTTCACCTTCGACACAAGCAATGTCTAAAGGGGGCGCTTATGCTGGCGATTATTGACTACGATGCCGGAAATATCAGAAGTGTAGAGAAAGCCTGCGGGGCAGTCGGCGCACAGGCTTTTCTGACGCGGGATGCCGAGATGATCCTGGGCGCAGACCATATTATCCTGCCCGGAGTCGGTTCCTTCGGGGAGGCTATGGACCGCCTCAGGTCCTATGAGCTTGTCTCTGTCATCCGGGAGGCCGTAGACAGGCAGATTCCCTTTCTTGGGATCTGCCTCGGCATGCAACTGCTCTTTGACACAAGCCAGGAGAGCCCCGGGGCAAGAGGCCTCGGAATCTGTCCCGGCAGGGTCATCCGCATTCAAGAGGGGGCGGGAGTGAAGATCCCCCACATTGGCTGGAACTCTCTGCATTTTCCCAGGGAAGGGAGGCTCTTCCGGGGAATCGAGGAGGAGGACTACGTCTATTTCGTTCATTCCTTTTATCTGAGGGCGGCTGATCCATCGATTGTGACCGCCCAGACTTGCTATGGGGGGACACAGATGGACACTTCAGTGGAAAGGGGGAATCTCTTTGCCTGCCAGTTCCATCCGGAGAAGAGCTCCAGGTCCGGACTACAGATGCTTCGCAACTTCCTGGAGGTGTGATTATGTTTACCAAGAGAGTGATCCCCTGTCTCGATATCAAGGACGGGCGGGTGGTCAAGGGGGTGAACTTCGTTGACCTAAAGGATGCCGGGGATCCGGTTGCGATTGCCGGGGCTTATGACGCGGCCGGGGCCGATGAACTGGTCTTCCTTGACATCACAGCTTCCAGTGACCAAAGGGCAACCGTGATCGATATGGTCAGGGCGGTTGCCTCCCAGGTCTTTATCCCCTTTACCGTCGGCGGAGGAATTCGAAGCGTAGAGGACTTTAAGTGCCTTTTGGCTGAGGGGGCGGACAAGATCTCCGTCAATTCCGCCGCCATCGACAACCCGGACCTCTTGACCGGGGCGGCCGAGAAGTTCGGAAGTCAGTGCGTGGTCTTAGCCATTGACGCCAAGATGAGAGAGGATGGACGGGGATGGGAAGTCTACAAGCACGGCGGACGCCTTAATACCCGTATGGATGCGGTGGCCTGGGCCAAAGAGGCGGTCCGCAGGGGGGCGGGAGAGATCCTCCTGACCTCTATGGACTGCGACGGGACCAGAGCCGGATACGACATTCAGCTGACCCGGGCAATAGCGGAGGAAGTCCCGGTCCCGGTGATCGCCTCGGGCGGCGCCGGCAAGAGGGAGCATTTCTATGAGGCTCTGACGCAGGGGAAGGCAGACGCAGTTCTTGCAGCCTCACTCTTTCACTACAAGGAACTTGAGATCAGAGAACTAAAGGAATATCTCCGGGGACGAGGGGTCTCCGTGAGATTGTAGGAATCGGATCTTTCGCTTGGATTTAATCCGGAGGAATTATGGGAGCCATTGAAAACGACTGGCTTGCGGCCCTGGAGCCGGAATTTCACAAGGACTACTACAAGAAGCTCTATCTTCGCATGAAGGAGGAGTATCATAATCATGTCATCTATCCGCCATCGGAGGACCTCTTCAATGCCTTTCACCTGACCCCGCTTAAGGAGGTCAAGGTCGTGATCCTGGGGCAGGATCCCTACCACGAGCCCGGTCAGGCCCAGGGGCTGTGCTTTTCAGTCCCCGAGGGAGCCAGGATTCCCCCTTCCCTGGGGAATATCTATCAGGAACTAAAGGAGGATTTGGGCTGTTACATCCCCAACCATGGGTCTCTGGTCAAATGGGCCCGGCAGGGGGTCCTCCTCCTCAATACGGTTCTGGCAGTCCGCGCCCATCAGGCCAACTCCCTGCGGGGGATTGGCTGGGAGGAATTCACCGATGCGGCGATTCGGGCCCTAAATGGCCGGGACCAGCCCATGGTCTTTATGCTCTGGGGTTCATCGGCCCAGGCCAAGGCGTCTATGCTCAACAATAAAAGTCATCTGATTCTAAGAGCGCCCCACCCCAGTCCCCTGTCTGCCTACCGGGGTTTCTTCGGCTGCAGGCATTTCTCCAAGTGCAATGAATATCTGAGCAGGCAGGGGATCAATCCCATCGACTGGCAGATCGAGAATGTTTGAGAAGACATGGTCCGGGGAGTATTCGAGAAGAGATCCTGTCCGTATGGAGCGGACGGGATCTCTACTTATAAGTGGGGACTTGTCTGTGCATTAATATTCGGAATAAGCCGGGGGGGAGGACTTTGGCTATAATGGACGAGTAGAAGGGTCTCAGGCAGGAGGATTTGTATGAAACTTGCTTCATTGAAGAGGGAACTTACTGGTAATTCCTATCCCGGGCGGGGGATAATTCTCGGCAGGTCTGCGGACGGGAAGTCTGCCATCGCGGCCTATTTTATCATGGGCCGAAGCGAAAACAGCAGGAACCGGATCTTCGAGGAAGAAGATGAGGGGATTCGAACCCGGGCCTTTGACCCCTCGAAGCTTGAGGACCCAAGCCTGATTATCTATGCTCCGGTCCGCCGTCTCGATGAGAAGCTGATTGTCACAAATGGAGACCAGACCGACACCGTCTATGAGGGATTGCTGGCCGGAAAGACCTTCGAGGAGGCCCTGCGGCAGCGGGAATTTGAGCCGGATGCCCCCAATTATACGCCCCGGATCTCCGGCCTGCTTGAGAGAGACGGAGAGGGCAAGGGGGCTATGAAGATCTCCCTGTCCATCTTAAAGAGTCATAGGGGGAAGCCGGATCAGTGCGACCGCTTCACCTATACATATGATAATCCCGTAGCGGGAGAGGGTTATTTCATTCACACATACCGATCGGACGGAGATCCTCTTCCCTCATTTGAGGGAGAACCAACCCTTGTGGGACTTGCGGGCGATATCGATGCGCTCACGGAGGCGATCTGGTCTGATCTTGACCGGGACAACAAGATCTCCCTCTTTGTCCGTTATATCAACCTGGAAGACGGGAGTTATGAGTCGCGGATCGTGAACAAGAATGTATGACCGAGTTACCGAGACAATCATGCGACCTGCCGGAGAATAAGGAGAGAGAAAATGAAGGAATTGACCCTCAAGTATGGATGCAACCCCAACCAGAAGCCCTCGCGCATCTTTATGGAAGACGGCAGCGACCTGCCGGTGACCGTTTTAAACGGAAGACCAGGCTATATTAACTTTCTGGATGCTTTAAACGGCTGGCAGCTGGTCCGTGAGCTCAAGAAGCTGACCGGCCTTCCCTCAGCCAGCTCGTTCAAGCATGTCTCACCGGCCGGGGCGGCAATCGGTCTTCCCCTAAGCGCTGACTTGAAGAGAATCTACTGGGTGGATGATATGGATATGGAGTGGACGCCTCTGGCCAGTGCCTATGCGAGGGCCAGGGGGGCGGACCGCATGTCCTCCTTTGGCGATTTCATCGCCCTGTCCGACGAGTGTGACGTATCCACCGCCAGACTGATCAAGAGAGAGGTCTCCGATGGGGTCATTGCCCCTTCCTATTCAGAGGAGGCCCTCGACATCCTAAGAGACAAGAAGAAGGGAAATTACAATATTATCCGGATGGACCCCTCTTACAGACCGGTAGACCTGGAGGTCAAGCAGGTCTATGGGATCAGTTTCGAGCAGGGCAGAAATGAGCTCGTGATTGATGATCACTTCTTCGATCATCTGGTCTCAGAGAACAAAGACCTGCCGGCGGCCGCCAGAAGAGATCTTGCCATCAGCATGATTATCTTAAAGTACACCCAGTCCAATTCGGTCTGCTATGTCAAGGACGGCCAGGCAATCGGGATCGGAGCGGGGCAGCAATCGCGGATCCACTGCACCAGACTGGCCGGGCAGAAGGCGGACAAGTGGTGGCTGCGCCAGAATCCGCTTGTCATGGACCTGCCCTTCATAGACGGAATCAAGAGAGCGGATCGGGACAATGCAATCGATCTCTATATCGGAGACGAGTCTGAGGATCTCCTGGCTGATGGGGCATGGCAGAAGGTATTTAAGAGCAAGCCCCCCGTCTTTACGGAAGCAGAGAAGAGGAAGTGGCTGGATCAAAATAAGGGTGTCGCTCTTGGATCAGACGCCTTCTTCCCTTTCGGGGATAATATTGAGCGGGCCCATAAGTCCGGCGTTTCCTATGTCGCAGAGCCGGGAGGGTCGATCCGGGATGACCATGTCATCGCGACTTGCGACAAGTACAAGATGACCCTGTCCTTCACGGGAATCCGTCTCTTCCATCACTGAGGAAGAGCAAAATAATTCATACACAGGCAATTGAAAATGAAATAGCTCTATGTATAATGGTAAGTGATGCGTCTTCCTGAACCATATCGGGAAGAAGCCCGGGATCAACGGATCCCGGACAAGCGCTGATAAAATCCTAATACGAAAGAGGTATACGATGGCAAATGTAGATCTGACAAAGTACGGAATTACAGGGACAAAAGAGCTTGTCTATAATCCCTCCTACGAGCAGCTCTTTACAGAGGAGACGGACAAGTCTCTTGAGGGCTATGAGAAGGGTGTTGAGACCGAGCTCGGTGCAGTCAATGTTATGACCGGCATTTACACTGGCCGCTCCCCCAAGGATAAGTTCATTGTAATGGATGAGAATTCCAGGGATACCGTCTGGTGGACGTCCGAGGAATATCCCAATGATAACCATCCCGCATCCAAGGAGGCCTGGGAGGCTGTCAAGGAGATCGCGAAAAAGGAGCTGTCCAATAAGAGACTCTACGTCATTGACGGCTTCTGCGGGGCCAACAAAGAGACCCGGATGGCCGTTCGCTTCATTGTCGAGGTGGCCTGGCAGGCACACTTCGTTCGGAATATGTTCATCCGGCCGACCGCGGAGGAAGAGGCCAACTTCGAGCCGGACTTTGTTGTCTACAACGCCTCCAAGGCAAAGGTCGACAACTATAAGGAGCTGGGCCTTCATTCAGAGACGGCAGTCCTCTTCAATATCACTTCCAGAGAACAGGTTATTGTCAATACCTGGTACGGCGGCGAGATGAAGAAGGGGATGTTCTCAATGATGAATTACTTCCTCCCCTTAAAGGGCATTGCCTCCATGCACTGCTCCGCCAATACCGACTTAAACGGTGAGCACACGACCATCTTCTTCGGCCTGTCCGGCACGGGAAAGACGACCCTGTCCACAGACCCCAAGCGGCTTTTGATCGGTGATGATGAGCACGGCTGGGATGACAATGGCGTCTTCAACTTCGAGGGCGGCTGCTATGCCAAGGTGATCAACCTGGATCCGGAGGCGGAGCCCGATATCTACGGAGCCATCAAGCGCAATGCTCTCCTTGAGAATGTGACGGTTGACGAGAATGGGAAGATTGACTTCGCCGATAAGAGCGTGACGGAGAATACCCGTGTATCCTATCCCATTGATCATATCAAGAGCATTGTAAAGCCGATCTCTCACGGTCCCGCCGCTGAGAATGTGGTCTTCCTGTCGGCGGATGCCTTCGGGGTGCTTCCTCCCGTGTCAATCCTGACTCCGGAGCAGACCAAGTACTATTTCCTGTCCGGTTTTACCGCCAAGCTGGCCGGCACAGAGCGCGGCATCACGGAGCCGACGCCCACCTTCTCCGCCTGCTTCGGTCAGGCCTTCCTGGAACTGCATCCCACCAAGTATGCAGAGGAGCTTGTCAAGAAGATGGAGAAGAACGGGGCCAAGGCCTACCTGGTCAACACCGGCTGGAACGGATCCGGCAAGCGGATCTCCATTAAGGATACGCGCGGAATTATCGACGCCATTCAAAACGGTGATGTCAACAAGGCGCCTACCAAGAAGATCCCTGTATTTGATTTTGAGGTGCCCACGGAGCTTCCCGGTGTAGATCCTGCGATCCTGGATCCCCGCGATACCTATGAGGATGGGTCAGTCTGGGATGCAAAGGCCGCTGACCTGGCTGCCAGATTCCGGAAGAACTTCGAGAAATATGAGAATAACGAGTCCGGCAAGGCTCTGGTGAGCGCAGGCCCCAAGGCCTGAAACCGGTCGGACTGAATCAAGATCAAGAGGAAAAGTCAAAAGCCCGTCCCCGATCTGCTTGTTTTTTGCAGACCGGGGGCGGGCTTTTGGGTGCGCCCGGCGGCGCACGTTTCTTCCTTACAGGGTCAGGAGTTTTTGCCCCAGAATGGGCAATATTTCCTGTCCGCAGCGAAGCTGGAGCTGAGAGCAATAGACCTTCTCCGCGAGAAGGTCCATCTGATAATTGCGAAGGATCGCCCGGGCCCGAGGAGCACCCGAATCGGAGGCAAGGAGTTTCTGCAGGTCCGCATGGCGGACAAGGAGGAGACGGCTTGCCCTCCGGCCCAATTGTCCCAGAATGCCTCCTGCATCCCGGCCAAGACCGATGATCCGAAGATAGGGAACGGAGCCTACCTGTTCAAGAAGTTCCTTATCCTCGGAGCGATAGTTCAGAAGGAGATGGCAGAGGGCACGGGAAGTGCGGCCCCAGGTATAGGATTTACTGGAGACAACTTCTCTGATGAAGGAGCGGCTGTCTGTGAAGCTGCCGGCCAGGGCCGCAAGTCTCGTTCTAAGGGCTGTGTCAAGATCGAGAATCGAATTCCTGGGAGGATCTGCCTTTAGCAGGGCAAGAAGATAGGCGTAGAGGGGATCCATATCTTCGGGGAGGAGGTAGCGCTTGCTGCGGACCCGATCTATAAGGATTCGGGCAGATGCCTCGGGCATCCGGTCCCTCAGGAAGGAAAAATCAGTAACGTGGGCCCGTATGGCGCCGGCCGAAGCGATGGAATCAGCTGGGGGATCCTCCCTGTGATAGTCACAGTTTCGCCGGATCAGTGCGCACTCCCAGGGGAGCTTCTCCTCCTCAACTGCTGCCAGATAGTCAATGGCCAGGATATTGTTCGGAGAGGAGAGAACCGCCTCGATCCGGCCTGCGGACTCTGCCTGTGGCGAGAGGTCCCTTCCAGCTCCGGCTTCGGAGGAGGCAAGAAGGCGGTCTTCATAGAGGGCCTCAGCGATCAGCCGGCGGGAGGCCTTGGGATAACTGATGCCCTGTCGCAGGCTCTCTTTGAGCCTGGCCTGAAGAAGGCTTGCTCGATCGCCGGCCCGGCCTCCGGCGTTATGGGGGGATAGGAGGCACTCATAGTGCGCCGCCCTTCGGAGGAGGTCCAGGTCCTCCGTCTCCGTCCCGAAGAGAAGGATATCAATGAGACCTGTGGCAGCCAGGAGGCGGACGCCGGCTCTGGCGTAGTCGATGGATGCGGATGTGGCATAGAGGGAGGGAAGCATGAGAATCAGATCTGCGCCGGAGGAAAGTGCCATTTGTGCCCGGTCCAAGGGGGGGAGAAGTACCGGTTCGCCGCGCTGGGTGAAGTAACCGCTCATGGCGACAATCACCTGATCCGCGCCCAAGACCTGCCTGGCGTAGTCAATCTGTCTGAGATGCCCCTTATGAAAAGGGTTGTATTCTGCTATAATTCCGACTGTTCGCATCGATTTTTCCTCAATGATCCAAATCCCCGACGATCGTTTGAAACAATGCCTGCCTTGTCCCGCCTTTTCCATCAGTATATAATGAAGAAATGAAGGGGTCAAAACGGTACCCGTCGAGAGAAAGTAAGGAGATTGGGATGAATATTTTGGTGATTAATTGCGGCAGCTCCTCTCTGAAATATCAGGTGATTGATTCAGAGACGGAAGAGCTTAAGGCCAAGGGCCTGTGTGAGCGGATAGGGATTGACGGGCATTTTTCCTATAAGCCCGAGGGGGGAGACAAGGAGGAGCGTGACGTCCCCATGCCGGGCCATACGCAGGCCGTTAAGATTGTTCTCGAGGCCCTGACCAATGACAAGACAGGAGTCCTTAAGGACTTAGATGAAATCGGAGCCATCGGTCACCGGGTGGTTCACGGGGGAGAGAAGTTCACCGGTTCTGTCCTGATTAGCGACGAGGTGATCCGGGGAATTGAAGAGGTTTCAGACCTGGCTCCTCTCCATAATCCTGCCAACATCATTGGGATCAATGCCTGCAAGGAGCTGATGCCCCATGTTCCTATGGTCGCTGTATTCGACACGGCTTTCCACCAGACCATGCCGAGGGAGGCTTACACCTACGCAATTCCCTATGACTACTATCAGAAATACAAAATCCGCCGCTACGGTTTTCACGGGACTTCTCACAGCTTTGTGTCCAGACACGGGGCGGAACTGGCGGGTCTTGACTACGGAAATTCCAAAATCATTGTATGTCATCTGGGTAACGGAGCGTCCGTGACGGCTGTCAAGAATGGTGTCTCAGTGGATACATCCATGGGACTGACCCCCCTGGAGGGACTGATCATGGGAACCCGGTCCGGTGATATCGACGCGTCTGTCGTCACTTATCTGAGTGAGAAGGAGAAACTGAGCCCAGAGGAGGTCCTTGAGATCTTCAATAAGAAGTCCGGCGTCCTGGGCGTCTCCGGCGTCTCTTCGGATTTTCGTGATATTGAGGCGGCTTCTGAGGAGGGGAATGAGAGGGCCAAGCTCGCACTCGACATGTTCTACTATCGGGTGGCCAAGTATATCGGCGCATATGCGGCGGCCATGAACGGGGTCGACTTGATCTGCTTTACGGCGGGCCTGGGCGAGAATTCCGACCTCGCCAGGGCCAGGATTTCATCCTATCTGACCTTTATGGGGCTTGAGATTGACCAGGCGGCGAACCGGGCGGCCTTGGGCAGGGATGCAAGGATCTCTTCGGCCGACTCCAGGATTCTGGCATATGCGGTTCCGACCAATGAAGAACTGGCCATTGCCCGTGAGACCCTTGCCTTGCTCTAATTTGGGTTGACAGGGGTGAGAGGCCTGTGTATAATATTCCGAGTGTGAGTAGGAGAAGCCTATGATGATCGACCTTGCGGGGATTCTGACCAAGCGTAATTTCTCAACAGATCTTACGGTTTCCTTCGACAGAGACCAACTGCATGTCGGGTCAGTGGACTATCCTATTCTCGAGAAGAAGCCATTCGAGTTTCATCTTACCAATGAAGAGAACAGACGACTGCATATTCACGCAGAAGGTGACTTGCAGGTCGCGATTCCCTGTGACAGATGTCTAAGAGAGACCGAGTATCCATTCTCTCTTCTGATTGATCGAAGCCTCGACCTATCCGACGGGCAGATCATCATTTCAGAGGAGGAGCGGGATGCATCCGCCTTTCTTGCGGATGCCCACAGCATTGATTGCGACATACTTGTTTTCGATGAAGTCCTGGTCAACTGGCCGACGAAAGTTCTCTGCAAGGTTGACTGCAAGGGCCTGTGCCCTGTCTGCGGTCAGAATCTCAATGAAGGAGATTGCGGACACGATTCCTTTGTGCCGGATCCGAGAATGGCAGGTATCCAGGCTTTGTTCAAGAATTTTAAGGAGGTGTAATCATGTCTATCTGTCCTAAGAATAAGTCATCGAAGGGAAGAAGAGATCGCAGAAGAGCGAACTGGAAAATGAGCGCTCCCACGCTCGTTCGTTGCAGTAAGTGCGGTGAGCTTATGGTTCCGCACAGAGTTTGCAAGGCATGCGGATCTTACAACAAGCGTGAGATTATCGCTCAGGCTTAAGCATAGCAGGAAGAAACGGCCCGGTGGTTATCCACCGGGTTTTTTCATCTTACAGGGGCTTGGAACCTGTGCCAAGCTGATGATTTCTTGCGCGGACAGCCCCGATATAGTAGACTTAATCAGAATATCCTGTAGCTGTTTTATTGCCTGGGAGGGAACATGGCAGATGTGACGCGAGTTGCTCTGGACGCGATGGGCGGAGACAATGCCCCCGCACAGATTGTCAAGGGCGCAGTGAATGCGGTAAATGAGAACAAAAAGATCAAGGTCTTTCTGCTGGGACGCCGGGAGGAAATCCAAAGAGAACTGGGCCAATACCGGTTCCCGGAGGATCAGATTGAGATCCGCGATGCATCGGAGGTAATTGAGACGGCAGAGCCCCCGGTCAGAGCCATCCGGACCAAGAAGAATTCCTCGATCGTCGTCGGTCTGAACATGGTCAAGCAGAAGGAGGCGGACGCCTTTGTCTCCGCAGGTTCCTCCGGGGCAATTCTGGTAGGAGGGACCCTCTTGGTCGGCCGGATACGGGGCATTGAGAGGGCCCCCCTGGCCCCCCTGATTCCGACCCGAAAGGGGGTCGCCCTCCTGGTGGATTGCGGAGCCAATGTGGACGCCAGACCGGACCATCTGCTTCAGTTTGCGATTATGGGCTCTCTTTACATGCAGCATGTCATGGGAATTGATCGCCCGAGGGTTGCCCTGGTCAATATCGGGGCGGAAGAGGATAAGGGGAACGCTCTGACCAAGGAGACCTATCCCCTCCTGCGGGACTGCGATCAGATCAATTTCATCGGAAATATTGAGGCCAGAGATATTACGGAGGGACAGGCGGATGTGATCGTCTGCGAGGCCTTTGTCGGCAATGTCATCCTCAAGTTCTATGAGGGGACGGCAAAGACCCTCCTGGGTCTTGTGAAGAAGGGGCTGACTTCGTCTCTGCCTGCCAAGATCGGCGCCGCTCTTGCCCTTCCTTCTCTGAAGAAGACCATGAAGACCTATGATGCCAGCCAGTACGGAGGCGCCCCCCTGCTGGGAGTCAGGGGACTGGTCGTCAAGGTACACGGATCTGCGACGGCAAAGGAGATTAAAAACGCCCTGAATCAGTGCAGCTTATTCTCAGAGCAGGATGTAAACGGCTATATTGAGGACTATGCCAAAAGTCATCGAGAAGTGAAAGGAGAAGAGGATGGAATTTGAGGTATTAAAGAAGCATATTTGCGAGGTCTTGGGACTGGATGCCAATGAGATCACAGAGGACATGGAATTTGACAAGGACCTGGGAGCGGACTCCCTCGATACCTTCCAGATTCTCATGGATGTTGAGGAAGAGCTGGGCATGACGGTCGATGAGGAGAAGGCGGAGAAGATCAAGACGGTCGGAGATGCGGTTCGCCTGATCAAGGAGACCATGGGGTCATAAGACTCATCCGGATAAGGGGAGAGGGGCAGTGAGAAGGAAGGACGTTTTCACAGCCCCTCATCTTCTTTCTCTATCTGTGAGATCTATGAGGCGAGATGATGAAAAATGAGAATTTAGAGTCTAAGATCGGTTATCAGTTTCAAGACAAAAATTTATTGGAACAGGCATTGACCCACTCCTCATTTGCCAATGAGAGACATATGAGAGCCCACTCGGATAACGAGCGGCTGGAGTTCCTGGGAGATGCTGTCCTGGAGGCTGTTTCCAGTGAGTTTTTGTATTTAAATTATCCCGATCTGCCCGAGGGGAGGTTGACTCCCCTGCGCGCCAGCCTGGTCTGTGAGCCGACGCTTGCCATCGCGGCCAGAGAAATCGGTCTCGGTGCTTACCTTCGCCTGTCCAGAGGTGAAGATCTGACAGGGGGCAGGGAGAGGGACAGCATCCTCTCGGACGCCCTGGAGTCTGTGATCGGAGCCGTCTTCCTGGACGGAGGTTTGGAAGCGGCCAGGAAACTGATTATCCGCTTTATTTTGACGGACATCGAGCATAAGCAGCTCTATCATGATTCCAAAACCAAGCTGCAGGAACTCGTCCAGGCCATGGAGAATTCATGCCTGGAATATGTCCTGGTCAAGGCAGAGGGGCCCGATCACGCCAGACACTTTGTCATGGAAGCCCAAGTGGACAAGAAGACCATCGGCAGGGGAGAGGGAAGGTCCAAAAAGGCCGCCGAACAGGAGGCCGCCTATCGGGGATTGTTGTATCTGAAGGAGAGAGGACATGTATCTTAAGAGTATTGAGATTCATGGATTTAAGTCATTTGCCAACAAAATTGTCCTGGATTTCCACAAGGGATTTACGGGGATTGTCGGGCCGAACGGGTCCGGGAAGTCAAATGTCTCAGACGCCGTGCGCTGGGTCCTTGGCGAACAGTCTGCCAAGCAGCTGCGCGGGGCCTCGATGCAGGATGTTATTTTTGCGGGCACCCAGAACAGGAAACCCCTGGGCTACGCCTATGTCGCAATCACACTGGATAATTCCGACCGGGCCCTCCCGGTCGACTATGAGGAGGTGACTGTCGCCCGTCGGGTCTATCGGTCGGGTGAATCCGAGTATCTGCTGAACGGGACGCCCTGCCGGCTGAGGGATGTCAACGAGCTCTTCTTTGACACCGGCATCGGCAAGGAGGGCTATTCCATCATCGGCCAGGGCCAGATTGAGAAGATCCTATCCGGAAAACCGGAGGAGAGAAGGGAACTCTTCGATGAGGCAGTCGGTATCGTCAAATTCAAACAGCGCAAGAAGGTCACCTTAAAGAAGCTGGAGGATGAGCGGGAGAATCTGGTCCGTGTCAATGACATTCTCTCGGAGCTGGAACGGCAAGTCGGCCCCTTGCAGAAGCAGTCCGAGACGGCCAGACGCTTTCTTGCGGCCAAGGAAGAATTAAAGAACCTGGACGTCAACATGTTCCTGATCGAGGTGGAACGCCTGTCCGGCCAGCTCGAGGAGATCTCTGAGAAATACCGGATTACCGATGATCAGATGAGAGAGGAGAAGAAGGCCTTCGAGGATCTGAAGCTGACCTATGCCCGGATGGAAGAGGATCTGGCGGACCGGGACGACCGGATGGAGGAGCTTCGCAACCGACACAAGGAGAACGAGCTGACCAGGAATCGTCTGGAGAATCAGATCGAGCTTCTGGAGGAGCAGATTCGGTCCGCCGAGAGCGCGGATAGCAATTACAGGGAACGGGTGGACGCGGCCCTGGCCGGCAAGAAGACCAAGGTCGAGGAACTGGCCAACCACGAGAAGAACCGGGAGGACCAGCAAGCCTCCCTGCTTCTGGCGCGTGAGAAGCTCGCCGGCGCCAGGAGCGCATACGCAGAGATTCAGAGCCAGTCCAAAGACCTCTCCGACCAGTTGGAGGAGGACCAGAGGGAACTCCTTCAGCTGGTGACGGCGCGGGCGGATCTTAAGTCTGAGGACCAGAAGTACAAGACCATGCTGGAGCAGATTAACATCCGCAAGTCCCGGCTGACCCAGCAGATCTTAGAGCGGAAGACGAGAGAGGGGGATGTGGAGGATAAGCTGGCATCTGCCAGAAAGTCTTACGAGGAGGCCTCTGCCCGGTGCGATTCGATTCGGGGGAAGAAGGACCGGCTGGAGGCTGACCGGGCCGATTGGAAGGCCAAGAGGAAGGACCTGCGCCAGGACATTGACCGGAAGACGATTGATTTCCACCAGGCCAACTCCCGTCTGGAATCTCTGCGCAATATTGCCGAGCGCTATGACGGCTACGGCAGCGCCATCAAAAGAGTCATGGAACAGAAGGGGGAGAACCCGGGCATAGAGGGCCTGGTGTCGGAACTGATTCACGTCCCGAGGGAGTATGAGACGGCCATCGAGACAGCCCTGGGCGGGAATATCCAGAATATCGTGACGGATACGGAGGAGACTGCCAAGCAGATGGTTCGCTTTCTGAAAGAGAGCCGGGCCGGCCGGGCCACCTTCCTGCCCCTGACCTCTGTCAAGGGAAGAGAGGGGGACAAGAAGAGCCAGCTCCTCGGCGAGCCCGGTGTCATTGGGATTGCGAGCCAATTGGTCCGGGCGGACGCCAGGTACAGGGGCATTGTCTCTTACCTCCTGGGCAGGATTCTGGTCGTCGACACCATCGACAATGCCATCCGCCTGGCCAAGGCCAGGGCCTACAGCCTTCACATCGTCACGTTGGAGGGGGACTATCTGAGACCGGGCGGTTCGATCTCCGGAGGTCGGTTCAAGCACAGCGGCAATCTCCTGGCCAGAAACCGGGAGGTCAAGCAGCTTACGGAACGGGTCAGTGCGCTCAAAGAGGACCTGGCCGCCTCCCGGAGGCATTTGGAAGAAATCGACACAGCCCTCGCCCTAAAAGGCGATGACCTGTCGGAACTTCAGACTGAGCTTGAGGCTTCCAATCTGGAAGTCAGCACGGCTCGGCTGCAACTGGAGCAAATGGAAGAGGCAAGCCGGAATTCCGAGCAGGCCTGCGCCGCCCTTTGCGAGGAGAAGGGGACATTAGATGATCAGATCGCCAGGGTCAAGGAGGCTCAGACGGAGCTCATGGATCGGGGGGAATCTTCTGCAAGGCGCGAGAGGGAACTGCATGCGCATATAGAGGAAGTGACCGGTTCCGTCGAGGCCCTGTCCGCGGCCCTGAGTGAAGCCTCGGACCGGGTAGCCAGGGCACAGTTGACGGAGGCTGCCGCTCGTCAGAAAGTCGACTTTGAAGAGGAGAATATCATCCGGCTCAAGGCGGAAATCGATCAGACTGATAAGCTGATCGAGGAACTGTCAGGGCAGACATCGGCGGTCAGAGAAGAGGCAGAGGAGAAGAAAAAGCAGATTGAAGAGGTCAGAAAGACCATTGCCTCCTATTCCGAAAGCCAGAATGAGATAGAGGCAAAGCTCAGGGAGATGCAGGAGGCCTACAGCAAACTCAATGCCGCCTATAAGGGCGGGTTCGACGAGCGAGAGAAGATCTCCGCCTCCATCAACAACCTGGACAAAGAGCTCTATCGGCTCTCCGCCCAGCAGCAGAAATTCAAGGAGGCTCTGGATTACCAGAATAACTACATGTGGCAGGAGTATGAGCTGACCTTCCACGCTGCCTTGGAGCGCAGAGACGAGCAGATGAATGACCGGGCCGAGTTAAAGCGTCGGATCTCCTCGATCCGCGATGATATCCGGTCTATGGGAAATGTCAATGTCAATGCGATTGAACAGTACAGGGAACTGGCTGAGCGCTATGACTTCCTGAAGACCCAGCACGATGACCTCACGGCGGCAGAAGAACAGCTGATTCAGATTGTCGAGGACTTGGATGAGGGAATGCGGCGGCAGTTCAATCGGGGCTTCGCCAAGATTCGGGACCAGTTCAATACAACGTTTAAGGAGCTCTTCGGCGGAGGTAAGGGAAGCCTGGAGCTGATTGAGGGAGAAGATGTCTTAGAGACCGGCATTCGAATCATCGCGCAGCCGCCGGGCAAGAAATTACAGAACATGATGCAGATGTCCGGCGGAGAGAAGGCCCTGACGGCGATTGCCCTTTTATTTGCCATTCAGAACATGAAGCCGTCTCCCTTCTGCCTCCTGGATGAGATCGAGGCGGCCTTGGATGATGCCAATGTGGACCGTTTCGCCAGGTATCTCCACAAGTTGACGGCCAATACCCAGTTTATTGTGATCACCCATCGAAGAGGCACGATGAACGCGGCGGACCGCCTCTACGGAATCACCATGCAGGAGAAGGGAATATCCACGCTTGTCTCCGTCAACCTGATCGAGAACGCGCTGGACGACTAAAAGGAGTATATATGGGATTTTTCAGCAGACTAAAAGCCGGCCTGAGTAAGACGAGAGATGGCTTCGTGAAGAACATGGACTATGTCTTCAGCGGCTTCTCCAAGATCGATGATGAATTCTACGAGGAACTGGAGGAGATTCTCATCACAGGCGATCTGGGGGTTCAGACCTCCATGCGCCTGATCGAGGATCTGCGCCGTGAGGTCAAGGACCGTCACATCAAGGAGCCGGGAGACTGCCGCAAGCTCCTGATTGAGGATATCCGCCGTCAGATGGATGTGGGTGAACAGGCCTACCGCTTCGAGGAGGAGACGTCTGTCCTCATGATGGTCGGAGTCAACGGCGTGGGCAAGACGACCACCATCGGGAAGTTGGCCCATCAGTTCAAGCACCGGGCCAGGAAGCGAGTCCTCATCGCGGCGGCGGATACCTTCCGTGCGGCAGCCAATGAGCAGCTGAAGGAGTGGGCCCTTAGGGCCGGAGTTGACATGATCGGAGGCCAGGAGGGGTCAGACCCGGCGGCGGTTGTCTTCGATGCGGTCCGGTCTGCCAAAGCCAGGAATTGTGATATCCTCCTGGTCGATACGGCGGGACGGCTCCACAACAAGACCAATCTCATGCATGAGCTTGAGAAGATGAACCGGGTGATTGACCGTGAATACCCGGGCGTGCGCCGGGAGACCCTGGTCGTCTTAGACGCGACGACGGGCCAGAACGCCCTGGTTCAGGCCAGAGAGTTCTGCGAGACGGCCAATGTCACAGGAATCGTCTTGACCAAGATGGATGGGTCTGCCAAGGGCGGCATCGCTGTCGCCATCCAGTCGGAGCTCGGAATTCCGGTGAAGTACATCGGAGTCGGGGAGACAGTAGACGACCTGGAGAAGTTTGATCCGGACCAGTACGTCAATGCACTCTTCGACCTGAAGGATGAAGCAGAAGAGACATCAGAGGCATCAGAAGATCTATCAGAGGAGACATCAGAGGAGACATCAGAAGAGGAATATACGGAATCTGAGACAGAGAAGCCAATTATGCACATAGAAAACCCGGTTGAGGAGGCTGAGGAGCCGGCTGAGCCGGGAGCAGACCTGACAGAAGAGCCTGCGGAGCCGGCCGAGCCGGGAGCAGACCTGACAGAAGCGCCTGCGGAGCCGGTCGAGCCGGGACAAGAGCTTGCGGAAGAGACGGAGGCGTCGGAAGAAGAGCCGACGGAAGCGACTGAGGAACCGGGAGAAGATCCGGAGGAAGAGCCGGCAGAAGCACTTGCGGAGCCGGCTGAGTCCGCAGACGAGGATTCCGCTGACCGGGATAAGGATCACAGAGGCGGACTTTTCGGCTTCTTTCGCAGGGGCCGCAAATAGGAGGAGACAGGATGCTGGAATTAAGAGATTTTGAAGAGGCCTCGAATATTGTCGGCCGGGTGATCAATGACACCAAGCTGGTCTACAGTGAGTTCTTCTCACAGATGTGCGGCAACAAGGTCTATCTCAAGCCTGAAAACATGCAGGTGACCGGGGCCTATAAGGTACGGGGCGCCTATTATAAGATCAGCACCCTGACGGATGAGGAGCGGTCCAGGGGCCTCATCACCGCATCCGCGGGCAACCATGCCCAGGGTGTGGCCAATGCAGCCAAGCTGTTTGGGATCAAGGCGACCATTGTCATGCCGACAACCACGCCGCTGATTAAGGTTAATCGCACCAAGAGCTACGGAGCGGATGTCATTCTCTGCGGCGATGTCTTCGATGATGCGAATGCAAAGGCTCTGGAGCTTGCCAAGGAAAAGGGTTACACCTTCATTCCCCCCTTTGATGATCCTGCCGTTGCCACTGGTCAGGGAACCATTGCCATGGAGATCTTCAAGGAGCTTCCCCTGGTTGAGTATATCCTGGTGCCCGTCGGAGGTGGCGGACTCGCAACCGGCGTCTCCACCCTGGCTAAGCTGCTCAATCCAAAGGTACAAGTGATCGGAGTTGAACCTGCCGGCGCCGCCTGTCTTAAGGCGTCGCTTGAGGCGGGGGAACCGGTCACCCTCCCCACCGCCAATACGATCGCGGACGGAACTGCGGTAAAGAGGCCGGGGACGACCATATTCCCCTATCTGAAGAAGAATATCGACCGGATTATTACAGTCGAGGATGATGCGCTGATCGTGGCTTTCCTGGATATGGTGGAAAATCACAAGATGATTGTCGAGAATTCCGGTCTTCTGACGGTGGCGGCCCTAAGCCAGCTGGATGTCAGGGGCAAAAACGTAGTCTCTGTCCTGTCCGGGGGAAATATGGATGTCATAACCATGTCCTCCGTGGTCCAGCAGGGGCTCATCTTCCGGGACCGCATCTTCACCGTCTCCGTTCTGCTCCCGGACAAGCCGGGAGAACTTGCCAAGGTGGCTGAGACCATTGCGGGGGTCCAGGGAAATGTTATTAAGCTGGAACACAACCAGTTCATCACAACCAACCGAAGCCTTGCTGTGGAACTGACCATTACTCTGGAGGCCTTTGGAACGGATCACAAGAAGGAGATCATCGCCACCCTGGAGAGGGCGGGCTATCGACCCAAGATTGTGCAAACGGCGCTTTGACTTTCGGTGTGCCGGCCGTGCCGGCAGAGCCCTCTGTGTGTAAAGATATTATACTTGACAGTATACGAGAACTTGGTTAAGATAGGCAGGTGCAAACGATGGAAGAGAAGGTCATGCGCGGGTATCTGTATGATTTTTACGGACAGCTCCTCAATGAACACCAGAGAGAAGTCTATGAGGCATACGCATTCGAGGACCTGTCTCTCTCCGAGATCGCCGAGCGGGAGGGAATCTCCAGGCAGGGAGTTCATGACCTGATCCGCCGCTGCACAAAGACCCTCGAGAGTTATGAGGAGGCCCTGCAGCTGGTCGCCAGATTCATGAAGGTCAGATCGGATGTCGAGAGGATCCAGGACCTGACCGATTGCGGGGAAGCCGGCGAGGAGGTTCTCCGTGATATCCGCAGACTGTCCCGGAAGATTCTGGAGGAATTGTAATGGCTTTTGAGAGCTTATCCGAAAAACTGCAGAATGCCTTTCGCAATCTCCGGGGCAAGGGACGTCTGTCTGAGGATGACGTCAAGCTCGCCCTGAAAGAAATCCGCATGGCTCTTCTGGAGGCCGACGTCAACTATAAGGTGGTCAAGAACTTCACCAAGACGGTGCAGGACAAGGCGATCGGAACGGATATCCTAAATGGGCTGAATCCTGCCCAGCAGGTAGTTAAGCTGGTCAATGAGGAACTTACTGACATGATGGGTTCCGAGACGACGGAGATCTCTTATCGTCCGGGACAGGAAATCACAATCATCATGATGGTCGGTCTTCAGGGTGCCGGTAAGACCACCACGACAGCCAAGCTGGCCGGCAAGATGAAACAGAAGGGCAAGCGTCCCCTTCTGGTTGCCTGTGACGTCTATCGACCCGCCGCAATCGAGCAGCTCCGCATCAATGCAGAGAAGCAGAAGCTCGCTTTTTTCTCCATGGGGGACAAGAACCGGCCCTCGGATATCGCCAGGGCCGCGGTTGAGCATGCCAAGAAGAATAACAATAACGTCGTAATTCTGGATACGGCCGGCCGTCTTCAGATCGACGAGGAGATGATGGCTGAGCTCGAGGAGATCAAGTCCAGGCTGGACAAGGTCCAGACCTTTCTGGTCGTTGACGCCATGACCGGTCAGGAGGCTGTCAATGTGGCGCAGACATTCGACGAGAAAGTGGGGATTGACGGCATCATCCTGACAAAATTGGACGGAGATACCCGTGGCGGTGCCGCCCTCTCGGTTCGGGCCGTCACAGGCAAGCCGATTCTCTATGCAGGAATGGGTGAGAAGCTCTCCGATCTGGAGCAGTTTCACCCCGACCGGATGGCATCGAGAATTCTGGGCATGGGGGATGTCCTCTCCCTGATCGAGAAGGCGGAACAGGAGATTGACGCCGAGGAGGCCGCCAAGCTGACGGAGAAGGTCAAGAAGGCGGAGTTCGACTACAACGATTATCTGATTTCCCTGTCGCAAATGCGCAAGATGGGCGGTGTTGCTTCCATCCTGGGCATGCTGCCGGGACTGGGCATGGGCGTCTCCAAGGCCCAGATGAATCAGATCGAGGGGGCCATTGACGAGAAGAAACTGGCGAGAACCGAGGCGATCATCTATTCTATGACGCCACAGGAGCGCTCGGACCCCAAGATGATGAATATCCACCGCAAGCACCGCATTGCGAGAGGGGCGGGTGTAGATATCGCTGAGGTCAATCGCTTTATCAAGCAGTTTGAGTCGACCAGGAAGATGATGAAGAAGATGCCCGGCCTCATGGGTGGCAAGGGGAAGAGGCGAAGACCCTTTCCCTTCTGAAGATCTTTTTCTTAAAAAGATCAGAAATAAGGTTCATCCGCCGGACAAACGCCCGGCGATCGAATAAAGACACAATCGATCAGATTAGCGGAGGTAAAAAATGGCAGTTAAGATCAGACTTAGAAGAATGGGACAGAAGAAGGCACCTTTCTACAGAATCGTTGTTGCGGACTCCCGCGCTCCTCGCGATGGCCGTAATATCGCAGAGATCGGAACCTATGATCCCAACCAGAAGCCCTCAGCCGTGAGCGTTGACGCGGAGGCTGCAAAGAAGTGGCTCGCCAATGGAGCTAAGCCCACGGAGACGGTAGCCCGTCTTCTCAAGGATGCCGGCATCGAGAAGTGATTGTCCGACTCAGGCAGAGCACGAGGTAATTGTGATGAGAGAATTAGTTGAAGTAATTGCGAAGTCACTGGTAGATTACCCGGATCAGGTTGAAGTATCGGAGCGCAAGGCCGGGAAGACCACAATTGTGGAGCTGAAGGTTGCCTCCTCCGATATGGGCAAGGTCATTGGAAAGCAGGGGAAGATCGCAAAGGCGATCCGGTCTCTTGTCAAGGCTGCTGCAACCCGGGAAAATATCAGGGTTGTTGTGGACATTGTTGAGTGATCCAGATTGCGCAAGACCAGGCAGGCAGGTTCCGTTCGGACCTGTCTGTTTTATTTGCACAGAGGGCGAGGAACTAAGATGCAGGAGTATTTTCAGGTGGGAGTGATCAGCTCGACGCATGGGCTCAAGGGAGAAGTGAAGGTCTATCCCATGACAGAAGAGTTGCATCGCTTTGATGATTTCATGGGACAGAAGCTATATATTGACAGAGACGGACGCAGGGAGGAACAAACCGTCGCCTCGGTCCGTTATTTTAAGAACCAGGTCATTCTCCGATTCGAAGGTCTGACGGACATCGACCAGGTCCATCCTCTCAGACAGGCGAAACTTTTGATCCGAAGGGACCAGGCGATCCCTCTTGCAGACGGAGAGTATTATGTAGAAGACCTGCTGGGCCTTAAGGTCATCTCCGACGATGGAAGAGAACTGGGGATTATGAAGGATGTGCTGACGACAGGGGCCAATGACGTCTACCTGGTGGAGCGAGCCGGGAGGTCTGATCTCATGATCCCGGCCATTAAGGACTGTATCCTTGAGACCAGGCTGGAGGAGAGTTACATCCGGGTCCATCTTCTGCCCGGTTTAGAAGACCTGTGACTTCATAAGAGCCAAGACAGGTGGGTTCCCTTGCGGCCGGTATGCATTGAAAAGGAGTAAGACAGATGGATTTTCACGTCATGACCCTCTTTCCGGAGATGATTGAGCAGAGCATGTCCAGCAGCATTACGGGCAGAGGACTCCGTCAGGGGATCATATCCCTTCACTGTTATAATATCCGGGCATACAGTAAGGAAAAGCACGGGAAGGTGGACGATTACTCCTACGGGGGCGGGGCAGGGATGCTCATTCAGGCGGATCCGGTCTATGACTGCTACCGGGATCTTGCCTCCAAAATTCCGGCGGCCCACAGGAAGCGGGTGATCTATGTGACGCCGCAGGGGAGGACTTTTCGCCAGGAGATGGCGGAGGACCTGTCCCAATATGATGATCTGGTCTTTCTCTGCGGCCACTATGAGGGGGTTGACGAGCGCGTTCTGGAGGAAATCGTGACGGACTATATCTCCATCGGAGACTATGTCCTGACGGGAGGGGAGCTCCCGGCTCTGGTTATGATGGATACGATATCCCGCCTCTTAGACGGAGTGCTCGGGAATGAGAGCTCTGCCGAGATTGAGTCCTTTCACGGGAAACTCCTTGAATATCCCCAGTATACCCGGCCTGAGGTCTGGCGGGGGAAGAAGGTACCGGAGGTCCTCTTGTCCGGGAATGCCGTACAAATTGAGAATTGGCGAAGAGAGGCCTCGGTTGCAAGAACCAGAGAGAGGCGTGAAGATCTCTATCGGGACTACCTGGATCTGGCAGAAATAGAGAAGATCCTCCTTCCCTTCAAGAGAGAGTATGCGGACCTCTTAAACCTGGTCAAGTCAGGCTATGGAGAGCTGGTAGACCGGGACGGACCCAGGATTCTTCTGGAAGACAGGAGGGACCATTGCTCTTATTTCGCAAGTCCCTCCACGGACTTAAGGGAGGCAGAGTCCCATGAAACGGAGAGAGAGGGGCTTTTATTCCTGGAGCAATCCCTTGCGAAGTCAGGGGGAAAAGATCCTGATGTGACCCGCAGAATCATTTTTCATGATGTAAACGAGGAGGATCTTGTGAGAGAGATCTTGGGACCGGGAGAGATCCGGCGGGTCAGGACTCTTGTCTATACGCCCAGGGAGAGACCGAGCAGGGCAAGAACCCGCACGCTTCAGGAAAGACTAAGCCTTCACGGCCGGCCGGATCCGGATCTGATCTCGTTTATCAATGAGGGAATCATAAGAGGACTGGAAGAGGGAATCAGCCCCCTGTATTACCTGCCTGTGGGAGCGGCTTTGGATGAAGAAGCTTTGGAGCAATTCGGACTCTATGCCGCAAGAGGAGAGGTCCTGATCTATGACCGCCGCAATTGAGGAAGTTCCCGTCTGACCTGCATCGTTTGTCCCCCGAAAGAAACAATAAGAAACAAGAGAGAACAAGAAAAGCACTTGACAATTTTTTGCCGGCCCGATATGTTAGTTAAGGCTAATATATGGGCCTGCTCGAGGAATGCGCCCATGGATGGCCGGGGGAGCATTTTTAAGAAAGGGCGAGCATGAAGGTCAAGCAAATTTTTAGTTCGATCCTGACCCTTGCGCTGATCCTTGCAATCAGTGCGGGGATTATTTTCGTGGTCACCGGGGGAGGGGGAAAGTCCGGCTCCGGGGAATCCAAAAGCGGACAGGAGGCCACTTCGGATTCCGGGAAGATCAAGGAGAAAATGGCAGAGGCAGAGAAAGAAGGCTACAAGGACGGCCGCTATGAAGGGAGTGCCCAGGGCTTCGGCGGTCCGGTGAAGCTGGCGGTGACAATCAAGGATGGGAAGATTCAGGACATCGAGATCCTGTCCCAGAGCGAGACGCCCGAGTATTTTGCCAGAGCCAAGAAGGTCCTGGACCGGATCAAGGCGACCAATCAAGTGGACGTAGACTCTGTCTCCGGAGCCACGATTTCTTCGGATGCCTTGAAACTGGCTGTCTTCCGGGCACTGGAACAGGCCCGCACGGCTGATGCCGGCGGAAAGGAGACGGCTAAGGCGGCAAATCTCGAGGAGGAAATCAAGGCCCATCAGAATCAGGCCAGGCAGGCCTCTGCCAAGGGGCAGGGACGGGCAAGGGCAGGACTTGCCGGCCGGCAAAAGGCTGCAGCGCCTCTTGCCCTGCCCAAGGACAGCAGGCTCAAGGACGGAAGCTATCAGGGCTCTGCCGAGGGCTTTGACGGCCCAATCTCCGTTCGGGTGACGGTCAGAAATGGCAAGATCGCCGATGTTCAGATCTTAAGTAACTCTGACACACCGTCCTACTTTCAGCGGGCCCTTGCGGTCATAGGACGGATGAAGGGGCAGGAGACTGGGACAGTTGACACGGTCTCCGGCGCGACCTACAGCAGCCGGGGGATTATCAATGCGGTCAATCAGGCCCTGTCCAAGGCTGTGGTAAAGAAGGACAGACCCTCCGACCGGGATGTTGATCCCAAGCCCAATCCGAATCCCAATCCGAATCCGAATCCAAAGCCGGATCCGGGATCCAAGGATGACAATCAAACCGATCCCAAGAAGGATCCAACGGTAAAGCTCAAGGATGGGACTTATGCCGGAAGCGCCGACGGATTTAAGAGTCAGATCAGTGTTCGCGTCATTGTCAAGGACGGGCAGGTGGAGGACATCCAGGTGACCGACCAGGCGGATTCCCGCCGCTATTTTGCGCGGGCAATTGCAGTGATTGACCGGATGAAGGGAAAGAAGTCCGGCTCCATTGATACGGTCTCCGGTGCGACCTACAGCAGCCGGGGGATTGTCAATGCGGTCAATGACGCCCTGTCAAAAGCGGTGGAGAAGGATCCGAGCCGGCCCGAAGACCAGGGATCCGAGTCCATCTTCAAGCCGGTCGGCGGGACGACAAAGCCATCTCCCAAGCAGGACAAGATCTTAGAATACAAGACCAGGAAGAATATCGCTGCCCTGATGCGCAGCGGCGCACTCAAGTCCGGAGAATACCAGGGCCTGGGAGCCGGATTCAACAGCTCCAAGGGAAGATTAAAGACCTTTGTATCCATTGCGGACAATGAGATCAAGGCCATTGAAGTGGGCCAGGGCAAGGATTATGCCGACGACGGAGAGGAGTACCGGGCCCGGGCCGTGAAGGTGGTCCCCTTCCTTGCGGACAAGAAGAACGGAAGGCATAATATCGCCGTCATGAAGCTCCACCATGACTACCTGGATCGGATTCTCGCTGCAGACAATCCCGGAGAGGAGGCAGCAAAACTGATCGGGAAGACCTATGCCGACCGGATCGGGAATCAGAGGAAGGCGAGTACCGTGTCAAGGGCAATCAAGGCCTTCTTCCAGGAGAAGATGGGGGAGAAGGACCTCTTTGACGCTGTCTCTGGAGCCACGATCAGCGCGGGCGGGCTTGCGAGGTCGGTCGATCAGGCTCTTGAGCTCTCGGAGACGGACGCGAAGACCGGAAATGAGATCGTCTCAATCACGGTCATCTCTCCCGCAGACAAAAACGTCTACAACAAGCAGGCCGAATTAAAGCAGAATCGGAAAAAGGCCCTGGACCTGAGCGGACTTGTGGTGGAACTGGTCAAGCAGGACGGAAGCAAGGTCCGGGTACCCTATGCCGACTTTGACAAGTATGGACTTGAGATCCGCACGCAGGATGGGGAGATGATTAAGGATGGGATGGATATTTCCAAATTCCTGGCAAAAGGCACCCTGATTACGGATATCATCCATGCTCAATCCAAGCGGAGCGTCAGACTGGGGATTGTCTTCGGAGCATACAGCAAGGACTATATTGTGTCCATGGAGTATCAGATCGATGACGGCGCCTGGACTAAGATAGATCACCCCCAGATGTCGGAGGAGAGAGAGGAGAATATCTCGGAGAGACAGACGATTTCGCTCTCCCGCCGGGACCTGGGCAAGAAGCTCCGCATCCGCACGCAGTCGAAGAGCGGGCAGACCTATCACTATGAGTCCAGGGAGGGAATCGCATTTAAGAAGATGACTCTTCCCTGCCTGGATCCCGCGCACGAGGACAATGAGAATGCGAACTTCGCCCTCTTCATTACCGTGAACGAGGAGAAGGCCAAGGATCCATCCGAGAATCCGGATGAGCCGGGACATACAGGTGAGGTCAGCATTGATCTCGCGGCAAATTATCTCAACCATCAGACCGTCAGCCCGATTTCGGTGAAGGCCGATGAAGGAGTTCAGATCCGGGAGGTCCGGGGACTGCCCCGGGGATTGACTTATGAGGGAGGTAAAATCAGCGGAACCATTGACGTCTCGGATGCAGATTTTGACGCCTCCCTGTCCAAAGCGTATGAGCTGACAATCCTTGCAGGCAAGAAGGACAGGGAAATCCGGGTAAGAAAATCCCTTCTCGTCTTCCAGGACAAGGACCGGGACGGGGTGAGCGACAACGATGAGGGTGAGCACTACGCCAATGCCTTCAATCCCCGCTTTAAGGGACAGACATATAAGGAGCGGGCAATCTATAAGGAAGAGGGTGATCCGGAGCCCACGATAGAGGAGTATCAGGCCCTCTTCTCCAATATACCGGAAGATGGGTCTGTGACAATTGATATCTTAAAGCATCCGGATATGTCTGCCGCCAAGACGCAAATTGTAAGATTGCAATTCAAATCGAAGTATGTCAGCGGCCTCTCAACCGTCAGTGTCGCAGTCATCGTTGAGAAGGCGGGAAGTCAGCCCCAAGGGCCCGCAGAGGAGGCCCAGGCCGGAGATATGAACCTGAATCTGCCGCCCGTCAACTTGAATCATCAGGAATTCTCCGGAGCCAAACTCAGCTGCGCAAGCGGAGTGAAGGTGACTTCCGTCGAGGGCCTTCCCAAGGGCCTCTCCCTCTCAAACGGAAGCATCAGAGGGAAAGTTGACGTTCCCGACAGCGACTTTACAGACACTTTCTATCGAGAGTACCCCCTCCTTATCTACGGAAAGAAGGGCGGAAAGAAAATTGTCATGAAGACGGTCTTTCCTCTCTATCAGGATCGGGATCGGGACGGGATCAATGATAACGATGAGGGAGAACACTATGCCAATGAGTTCACGCCGCAGTTTACCGGCTCTCTGATTGTCAACCGGAAGATTGGCGACCAGGCTCCGACGGCCGAGTACTATAAGTCCCTGATCAAGAATTTCCCCTCGGACGGATCCGTCCGCATGGAGATCATCGGAAGCCCTGATATGTCAAAGGCGGGCTACACGGTCATCAAACTTCGATTTATCTCAAGTCATGTATCCGGCGTCTCCACCAAGAGCATCGGTGTAAGAGTACAATAGGAGAGGTCTATGAACTTAATTGCAGCGATTATCCTTGCGCTTGTCTTCTACGGCGCAGCTGCGGATATTATGAAAAAACACAGCAGGGTCTTCTACATCTGCTTTTACGCCCTGGTTCTTCTCATGGCGGTGATTTACACGGGGTCTTACGACAAGGCCCTGCCGGCGGGATTGAAGTTTGTCACGGACCTCTTTCAGAGAGGGGTGATGGCGTCGGCTACCTTTGTCATTGTCATGTACCTGGGCCTTGTCAGAAACCACACGGCCTTCACGAGAAGATATATGCGGATCCGGGGGGAGATGTCGATTATCGGCTGCCTGATGGCTCTGACCCACAATATCCTCTTCGGGAGGCACTATTTTGTCGCTTTCTTTGACCGGGAGGCGATCATGCCGACTCAGGTCAGATTGGCCGCAATCGTGAGCATGTGTCTGATTGCCCTGATGATCCCCCTCTTTGTGACCTCCTTTACAGCCGTAAGACGAAAGATGAAGGGCAAGTCCTGGAAGAGGCTGCAGCGTCTGGCCTATCCCTTCTATATCCTTCTCTATGTCCATGTCATGTTGCTCTTTTCCATGAATCCCGAGAAGAACCGGCTTTCCATTGTCATCTATACCCTGGTCTATGTGACCTATATTGTCCTGCGCCTCAAGAAGGCCCTGCTTGCTTATCTGCAGAGAAGAGAAGCCTGCGCCCAGGCGGCTTGACTTGCAGTCGCTTTTGAATTTCTCCCCGGTCTGCTGAGGGCAGGTTCCGAGGCTGATGCGCGGCGAATCGGATCCGGGCTTACAGAAAGTCCTTGCTCGCGCTATGGTCATGTGCTATAGTTGCAATGTTGTTTATATGGAGATGGTCCTCTGTTGCGAAGGGCATTAAGAACATCGAGATGAATGTGGAGGAAACACATGAAAGCATACGAGATCATTGGAAGCATTGAGAAAGAACAGCTGAAGGCGGAAGTTCCCGAGTTTAATGTGGGCGATACGGTTCGCGTGCACAATCTCATCAAGGAGGGAAACCGCGAGCGTATTCAGATTTTTGAGGGAACCGTTTTAAAGAAGCAGGGCGGAAGCAACCGCGAGACCTTCACGGTCCGCAAGTTCTCTAACGGAATCGGCGTTGAGAAGACCTGGCCCCTGCACAGCCCCCGGGTTGAGAAGGTGGAAGTGGTTCGCCGCGGTAAGGTTCGCCGCGCCAAGCTCAATTATCTTCGCGACCGCGTCGGCAAGGCTGCCAAGGTCAAGGAGATCATCCGCTGACAGGTCAAATCAAGGGACTGCTCATAGAGAGCAGTCCTTTTTTCATGGGGTCAAAGGTCTGTCGAGGAGCCGCTTCATTTCTTGAAGGGAGGAGAGGGATCAGATAAAATAGGGCCAGGCATTTTGATCAAGGAGCTTGTTATGTCCGTCTTTCGGCGCAATTCAAGAATCGCACATAAGAACATATTTCTCCAAAAGAGCGAGGAGTCGACCAGAGAGGCGACGAGGAATCTATCATTTACGCGCCGCAGAAGACGCAGGTCCAAGGAGAGGGCTTGCAGAAGTCTGCTCTGGCTGGGACAGATTCTCCTTGTGGTCCTCCTGGCCTTCTTCTTGACCTTCTCCTTCGGAAGGGGAATTACCATATCCGGATCTTCCATGGAACCGAGCCTCTGCGCAGGAGACCTGGCCCTGGTCAATCGACTTGTCTATCATGTCCGTCGGCCCAAGGCCGGGGACCTGCTTGTGTTTCGACCGGCCAATAAGAAAAACGCCTCCTACACCGTCAAGCGTCTGGTTGCGGGGCCGGGAGACCTGGTCTATATCTCTGCCGGAAAACTCTATGTCAATGGCAGCGTCTTTCGGCGGGCCGGCGTCAGCTTCATCGGAATCCAGTATGCCGGGAATCTGGCCAAGAAGACGCAGCTTCAGGAGGACCAGTACCTGGTCATGGGAGATAACTTCAACAATAGTGAGGACTCCCGCTATGCCAGCATCGGTTTTCTCTCCGGGAGAGACCTGGTCGGCAAGGCCTGGTTTGATATCAGCCGGGACCATTTCGGCCCCCTGTCATAAAGAGGACATAAGATGAATATTCAATGGTTTCCCGGTCATATGACCAAGGCCAGAAGACAGATGCAAGAGGATATCAGGCTGATTGACCTTGTGATTGAGCTTCTGGATGCTCGAATCCCCCTGTCCAGCAGAAATCCTGAAATTGACAAGTTAAGCCGCGGCAAGGAGAGGATGATCCTGCTCAATAAGGCGGACCTGGCTGATCCCGATGAGACCGGCCGCTGGCTGAACCGCTTTGAGGCAGAGGGGATCACGGCTCTGGCTCTGGATTCCAGAGAAACGTCCTCCCGCAAGGTCATACAGAAAGCGATGATGGAAGCCACTGCCGCAAAGCGGGAGCGCGACATGAAGAGGGGACTGAAAAATCGTCCGATCCGGGCCATGATTGCCGGAATTCCGAATGTCGGGAAGTCGACTCTGATCAACTCTCTTGCGGGCAAGGCGGCCACCAGGACGGGAAATAAACCGGGCGTCACCAAGGGCAAACAGTGGATTCACCTGAGAGACCATGTGGACCTTCTGGATACGCCAGGGATACTCTGGCCTAAGTTCGAGGGTCAGGAGGTGGGGATTCACCTGGCTATGATCGGGGCTGTCGCGGACCATGTTCTGCAGGTGGAGGAGTTGTCCCTCTCTGTTATTTCTTTCCTGCGGAGCTTCTATCCGGGCCGCCTCAGGGATCGCTACGCGATTTCAGAGGAGGGGGAGGATGTCGGAATTCTGGAGGCGATCGCCCTGAAACGGGGATGCCTTGTGGCCGGCAATGAGATAGACTATCTGAAGGCCGCCAACCTGGTCCTTGATGAATTTCGCAAGGGTCAGCTGGGCCGAGTCAGTGTCGAGCGGGTGGCGGAATCATCCGGGGATGATACAAGCAGTATTGAATTCTTATAGAAGCGAGGCAATTGCGTGGGAGAATCGAGGAAAGAACAGCTGAAAGAAGAGCAGACAGGAGAGACCAGGGACCGGGCAGAGGACAAGAGGAGCCGGTCCAGGGACATTCTTTCAACCATCTTATACATGGCCCTGGTGGTCTTATTTGCCTATCTGATTATCACCTTTGTGGGACAGAGAACCCGGGTGAACGGGTCCTCCATGGAGGATACCCTGGATAATGGAGACAATCTGATCGTCGACAAGATTTCCTATCGATTCGGCAGCCCCAAGCGGTTTGATGTGGTGGTCTTCCCCTATCCCAGGGATCCCTCGACCTTCTTCATCAAGCGGGTCATCGGTCTGCCCGGAGAGACGGTCCAAATCGATGCGAGCGGAAAGATCTACATCAACGGTCAGGTCCTTGAGGAGCACTTCGGCAGAGAGACCATTGCGGATCCGGGACTTGCGGAGAAGCCGATCCAGTTGGGCGATGACGAGTATTTTGTCATGGGAGACAATCGAAACAACTCCATGGACAGTCGAGACTCAAGAGTCGGCCCCATCCGGGGCAAATCCATGGTCGGAAGGGCCCTGCTCAGGATATGGCCTCTCAATAAAATCGGGTTCGTCCGGCACAGCAACTAGGAGGTCTTATGACAGACAGGGAATCAATCAGTCAGGTCCGGGAGCGGCTGCGGCAATGCCCGCCCTCCGATCTGACTTCTTTCATCGAATTCTATGCATCGGATGAGAGAGCCGGCGTCCGAGAGCTCGTGGCGCAGGCGAGAAGGAAAATGGATCGCTGTCTGGCGGAAGAGGCCCGCATGGATTCCATCATGACCTTTGAGAAGAAAGCCTGGGAGACCTTCTCCTATGTCGCCGGAATTGACGAGGTGGGACGCGGCCCCCTGGCCGGTCCGGTGCTGGCGGCCGCCGTGATTCTCCCCAGGGGACATCGCATTTTGGGGATCAATGATTCCAAGAAACTATCCGCCAAAAGAAGAGAAACCCTCTATGATCAGATTATGGAGGAGGCTCTCTCGGTTGGATTCGGTATGAGTTCGCCGGAGCGAATTGATCAGATCAATATTCTTGAGGCCACCTATGAGGCAATGCGGGAGGCGGTCGGGCATTTGGATCCGGCCGCGCAAATCCTCTTAAACGACGCGGTCACGATCCCCGGAATATCCATCCGGCAGATTCCCATGATTCACGGAGATGCCAGGTCCATCAGCATCGGAGCGGCGTCCATTGTGGCGAAAGTGAAAAGAGACCGGTTGATGGTGGAGTACGATAAGGTCTACCCCGGCTATGGCTTTGCAAGGAACAAGGGCTATGGCACAGCCGATCATATTGCCGCACTTCGCGAGAAGGGGCCGACGGCCATCCACAGGAGGAGTTTTATCGGGCACTTTGTCTGACCGGCGGATGAAAGGCAAGAGATGAGTGAGGCGAGGGTAAATCGGAGAAGAGAGGGGGCTTTCTATGAGCGGCTCGCGGCAGATTATCTGACCCGCAAGGGGATGGATATTCTGGAGCGCAACTTTCGCTGCCGCCTGGGAGAGATTGACCTGATCGCAAGAGAAGACAAGTGCCTGGTCTTCGTCGAGGTCAAGTACCGCAGGAGCCGCAGTCATGGCCTTCCGGAAGAGGCGGTCGGGCCGGCTAAGATAAGAACCATTTACCGGGTGGCCGACTACTACCGCATGACCCACCGGATCGCAGAGACCAGGCCCATTCGCTTTGACCTGCTGGCGATTGAGGGAGAGGAGATCAGGCACTATCGGGCCGCTTTCTGACCGGCCGGAGGAGGGACAGACAAATGACACCAGGACTTTCGGACCGGAGCCGGTCGGATCTGCCCTTGCTCTCTTTTGAGAAATTGGACCAAGAGACCTGGGCAGGGAACTGCTTTACCACAAGGCGCGGTGGGGTCAGCCGGGGCGTCTTCCAAAGCCTCAATCTCTCTTACGAGAGGGGAGATGACCCTGAGGCCGTGACGGAGAACTACCGGAGGGTTGCCGAGGCCCTGGGCAGTGATTTGGACCATCTTGTCCTGTCAGACCAGACTCACACGACCAACATCCGCCTGGTGACAGAGCGGGACGCGGGAAAGGGAATCGTAAGAGCGCGGGACTACCGGGATATCGATGGCCTGATTACAGATGTCAGGGGCCTGGTCCTGGTTACTCTCTATGCCGACTGTGTCCCTCTGTATCTGCTTGACCCGGTCCACAGGGCGATCGGTCTGTCTCACTCCGGCTGGAGGGGAAGTCTTCACCGGATGGGGGCCAAGACCATCGCGGCCATGGAGGATGCGTTCGGAAGCAGAAGCGAGGACCTCATTGTGGCAGTAGGCCCTTCTATCTGCGCCGGCTGTTATGAGGTCAGCAGAGACCTGGCAGACGCCTTCGCAGGGGAATTCGGAGAGGATATCATCAGCCACAGGACCGGGGAGCACGCTCATCTGGATCTGCGGGAGTGCAATCGTCGCGTTTTCCTGGATGCAGGTGTCCCCGAGGACCGGATCGCAGTCACCGATATCTGCACCTGCTGTAAGTCTGACCTCTTCTTCTCCCACAGGGCTTCCGGGGGAAGGAGGGGGAATCTGGGGGCCTTTCTGATGATTCGAGGATAGGGGAAGAAAAGTAAAGAGGAACGAACGATGGGCATGGAATCCAGTGCGTCTCATACAATTGAATATGTGCGTCCGGGTTCTGCCGCCTACTATGCCGGGCTGGAGCCGGGTGACATCATCGTCTCCATCAATGGCCACAGGCTGGCGGATATTTTCGACTACCACTACTATTCGGATGAGGAAGACCCCACCCTCCTGGTGCGGGATGAACAGGGGGTTGAGCACCTTGTGGAACTGGAGAAAGAGGAGGGAGAAGATATCGGGGTCACTTTCGTAAACGGCCTTCTGGACGATTACCGGTCCTGCTCCAACGCCTGCGTTTTCTGCTTCATCGACCAAAATCCCCTGGGAATGCGAAAGACCATCTACTTTAAGGATGATGACACCAGGCTCTCCTTCCTCCAGGGCAACTATGTGACCCTGACCAATATGAAGGAGGAGGAGATTGACCGTCTGATTGCCTACCGGATGGAGCCGATCAATGTCTCTGTCCAGGCCACAGAGCCATATCTTCGGGAGAAGATGCTTCACAACCGCTTTGCGGGTCAGCTCATGGACAAGCTGCGGAAATTATATGACGCCCGGATTCGTATGAACGGGCAGGTGGTTCTCTGCAAGGGACTCAATGATGGGGAACACCTGGATCGAACCATTGAGGACCTTCTGTCGCTCTATCCATATATGCAGAGCCTCTCGGTCGTTCCCGTGGGTCTGACCCGCTACAGGGAAGGCCTCTATCCCCTCAAGCCTTTCATGAAAGAGGATGCCGGTCGCGTACTAGAGCAGATTCACAAGTGGCAGGCAATCGCCGGGGAGCGTCACGGGCATCCCTTCGTCCAGGCAGGGGATGAGTTCTACCTGCTGGCAGAGGAGGAAATTCCGCCGGAAGAGAATTACGATGGCTACAGCCAGCTGGAAAACGGGGTCGGGATGCTTCGCCTGCTCATAGAGGAATTCCGGACCGCCCTTGACAATTCCGATGAGGGACCGGCCGGGGAGAGCCTGATCAGCATTGCGACAGGGGTTCTGGCGGCCCCTTTCATCCGCATGCTCTCTGAGGAAGCGATGAGAAAGTATCCCTCGGTTCGGGTCCTGGTCTACACGATTCACAATGACTTCTTCGGCGGCCGGATCACCGTGTCCGGCCTGATCACCGGAGGAGATCTCAAGCACCAGCTCGCAGGGAAAAATCTGGGTGACCGACTCCTCCTCCCATGCAATATGTTGCGCTCAGGAGAGAATGTCTTCCTAGATGATGTGACTGTAGAGGAACTGGAGCAAACTTTACAAGTACCCATCGATATTGTAGAATCGGGCGGAGATGACCTGCTGGAGGCGATTCTCCACGCCCACAGCAATCATGTTCGGTAGACAGGAGAGAGGAAGACCTATGAGTAAGCCGGTTGTGGCCGTTGTCGGTCGGCCAAATGTCGGAAAATCGACCCTATTTAACGCTCTGGCAGGTGAGAGAATCTCCATTGTCAAGGACACGCCGGGCGTGACCAGAGATCGGATCTATGCCGATGTCAGCTGGCTGAAACACGACTTCACCATGATTGATACCGGCGGTATCGAGCCGGATTCCTCCGACCTGATCTTAAGTCAGATGCGGGAACAGGCCCAGATTGCCATTGACACGGCGGATGTCATCCTCTTTATGACGGATGTTCGCCAGGGCCTTGTCGACGCTGACGCAAAGGTCGCCGATCTGCTTCGGCGGTCCAAAAAGCCGCTTGTCCTGGTCGTCAATAAGGTCGATGACTTCGACAAGTACATGATGGATGTCTATGAATTCTACCGGCTCGGAATCGGCGATCCGCATCCCATCTCCGCAAGCGGCAAGCTGGGATTCGGAGATATGCTGGATGCCGTCATTCGCTATTTCCCTGACCGTGACAGCTCGGGCGAGGAGGATCATATCGCCAGGATTGCCGTGATCGGAAAGCCCAATGTGGGGAAGTCCTCCCTGATCAACAAGCTCTGCGGGGAGCAGAGACTGATCGTCTCGGATATCGCGGGCACGACCCGGGATGCGGTGGACACCAGGGTCAAATATCATAAGAAGGATTACATCTTCATTGACACGGCCGGGCTCAGAAGAAAGTCCAGGATCCATGAGGATATCGAGCGCTACTCCATTGTTCGCGCGGTTGCCGCTGTGGAGAGAGCGGATGTGGTCGTCCTTATGATCGACGGGGCGGAAGGGGTCAGCGAGCAGGATGCCAAGATCGCCGGAATCGCGCATGAGAGGGGCAAGGCAGTCATTATCGCTGTCAACAAGTGGGACGCCGTCGAGAAGGACCGGCACACCATGGCTGACCAGATCGACAAGATTCACAAGACCCTGTCCTTCATGCTCTATGCCAAGATTATTTTCATCTCTGCCCTGACGGGGCAGAGGATTCATCAGGTCTATGAGACCATTGACCAGGTGCTGGCCGCCTCCATGATGCGGGTCGGAACCGGAGTACTCAATGAGATTGTGGCTGAGGCGGTCGCCATGCAGCAGCCTCCGACAGACAAGGGCAGGCGGCTTAAGATCTTCTATGTCACCCAGGTCGCCGTCAAGCCGCCGACGTTCGTGATTTTTGTCAATGACAAGAATCTCATGCATTTCTCCTATGTCAGATATCTGGAGAATCAGATTCGTCAGAACTTCGGCTTTGAGGGGACACCCCTGCGCATGATTACAAGACAGAGGGACGAGCAAGCATGAATCATTTCGCAATCGCACTTATTATATCTCTGATCACAGGCTACCTCTGCGGGAATTTCCTCTCCGGTTTTCTACTGGGCAAGAGGGCACATGTGGATCTGCGCAAGGAGGGGAGCGGCAATATCGGAACCACCAACGCCCTGCGGATCCTGGGACCCAAGATTGCCCTGGTCACCCTGATCTTAGACGTCATCAAGGCGCTGATCGCAGTCGGCCTGGTGCACCTGATTTTCGGGAGAAATCCGGCTTACGCCGGGGACCTGGTCCATGTCCTGGCCCTGGTCGCCGCCTTCGGAGCGGTTCTTGGCCATGACTATCCGCTCTATATGGGCTTTCAGGGGGGCAAGGGGGCTGCGACTTCCGTCGGCCTGATCATAGCCTGCTTTCCGACTACCCTGCCCCTGATCGCCATCGTCTTCTTTGCCCTTGTTATCAAGACCCGCTATGTCTCCCTGGGATCCATTGTAGCGGCCTTTACTTTCTTCATTCAGGTCCTCCTTCTGGGGGCAAGCGGTCACCTCCTCTTTTATCAGAAGCATCTGGCCTGGGCCTACCTGATCAGCGGCCTGGTTCTGATCTTTATCCTGATTCGGCATCGAAGCAATATCAAGCGGCTTATGGCAGGAGAGGAAAATACCATCTCCCTGCACAAGAAGGAGTAAATATGGCTCGGATATGTGTACTCGGAGCAGGTTCTTGGGGGACGGCTTTGGCCGTCCTTCTTGTCAGCAACGGACATGAACTGACCCTCTGGTCTCACAACAGGGACCAGGTCCTTTACCTGCGCCAAAATGCCTGTAATGAGAGCAAATTGCCCGGAATAAGACTGCCGGATGCAATTTCATACAGCGACTGTCTGGAAGAAGCCGTATCCGGGAAAGACCTCCTGGTCTTTGCGGTTCCCTCCAGGGCCAGCCGGGAGACGGCGATGAAGATCAGGGGATTGATTCCTCCGGGGCAGAAGATCCTCTGTGTGTCCAAGGGGATCGAGGAGAAGACGCTCTTCCGCCAGACCCAGATCTTAGAGGATGTCCTGGATCATGTCCTCACAGCGGAATTGTCCGGGCCCTCTCATGCAGAGGAGGTCGTGAGGCAGATACCGACCCTGGTGGTCGCCGCATCCAGGGACCGGGCGTTTGCCCTCTGGATCCAGGAGATCTTTATGAACGCCAGTTTCCGGGTCTATGCAAGTCCGGATCTGATCGGGGTTGAGATCGGAGGCTCTCTTAAGAATGTCATCGCGCTTGCGGCCGGCATGTCGGACGGACTCGGCTACGGAGACAACAGCAAGGCGGCTCTGATCACCAGAGGCATCACGGAGATCACCCGCCTGGCGGTCGCAATGGGAGCCAGGGAGGAGACCATGGCCGGTCTGTCCGGGATCGGTGACCTGATTGTCACCTGCCAGTCCATGCACAGTCGAAACCGGATGGCGGGCTACTATATCGGACAGGGATGGTCAGTTGAGGAGGCCATGGACAGGGTAAAGATGGTGGTTGAGGGCGTCTACTCGGCCAAGGCCGCCCTGGCTCTGGGCCGAAAGTATAGGGTAGACCTTCCCATCATCGAGCAGGTCAACCGGGTCCTCTTTGAGAAGATGGATGCGAGGGAAGCGGTTCTTGCCCTGATGTGCAGGGAGAAAAAGGCGGAGATGGAAGACAGTTCCTGGTAGGACAGGAAGAGGAGAACTCGCTTTAAAGTGCGGAGTGAAATAGAGTCGTGGGGAGAAAGTATGGGAATTGAGATTAAGAAATTGACAGAGACAGCCAAAATACCGGCGCGTGGCAGCGCAGAGGCGGCCGGATATGATCTTTTTGCAGACCTGACCGAGGAAATCACCATCTTGCCGCAGGAGACGAAGATGGTCGGCACCGGGCTGGCCTGCGCCATTCCCCGGGGATATTTTGGCGGAATCTACGCAAGATCGGGACTTGCCTCAAAGGAAGGCCTGCGGCCGGCCAACTGCACCGGCGTGGTGGACTCTGACTACAGGGGAGAGATCAAGGTCGCTCTGCATAATGACTCCGGGGAGATTCGGAGGATTCTTCCCGGGCAGAAAATCGCCCAGATGGTCGTGCAACCCTTTTTGTCCGTTGACTTTCGATGTGTTGAGGATCTGGACCAAACAGATCGCGGTGCGGCCGGCTTCGGATCTACCGGCAAGCTTTGACGAGGTTCTATATGGCAAAGAAAAGCAGCTACAATGAGAGCAGTATCCACATCTTAGAGGGTTTAGATGCGGTTCGGATGCGGCCGGGCATGTACATCGGTTCTACCTCCACGAAGGGCCTGAATCACCTGATCTATGAGATTGTGGACAATTCGGTCGACGAGCACCTGGCCGGAGACTGTGACCGGATTCATGTCAGCTTGAATGCGGACGGATCCTGCACCGTAGAAGATAACGGCCGGGGGATTCCCGTGGGGATGCATGCCAAGGGAATATCGGCGGCCCGCATTGTCTTCTCCACACTTCACGCAGGCGGCAAATTTGACAACGATGCCTACAAGACCTCCGGAGGACTCCACGGCGTTGGCTCTTCGGTCGTCAATGCCCTCTCGACCTATATGGACATTGAGATCCGGCGGGACGGGGAAATACACCACGACCACTATGAGCAGGGCAGACCCACCGTAAAATTGGTCAAGGGCCTTCTCCCTGTCATCGGGAAGACCCGGGAGACCGGGACCAAAATCACTTTCCTTCCGGATCCGGAGATCTTCGAGAAGACCCGGTTCAGCGAGAAGGATGTAAAATCCCGTCTCCATGAGACGGCCTACCTGAATCCCAAGCTGACCATCATCTATGACGATCTCAGGCAGGATCCGGCAGAGCATGTCGTCTTTCATGAGGAAGAGGGGATCATCGGCTTTGTCAGAGAGCTGGACAAGAAGACCGAGGCCCTGACCGATGTCATTTACTACCGGGGAGACTTCGAGGGGATTCGGGTGGAAGTGGCTTTCCAATATGTCAATGAGTTCCACGAGAATATTCTTGGATTCTGCAACAATATATACAATGCCGAGGGCGGCGAGCATATCACCGGCTTTAAGACCCAGTTTACAAGCACCATCAACTCCTATGCCAGGGAGCTTGGAATCTTAAAGGACAAGGACGCGAACTTCACCGGCACCGATGTGAGAAACGGAATGACGGCCGTTGTCTCCATCCAACATCCGGATCCCCGCTTCGAGGGCCAGACCAAGACCAAGCTTGACAATAAGGACGCCTCCAAGGCCACGGCCAAGGTGACCGGAGACGAGATCGTCCTCTTCTTTGACCGGAATTTAGAGGCCTTGAAGACAGTCATATCCTGTGCGGAGAAGGCGGCAAAAATCCGAAGGACCGAGGAGAGAACCAAGACCAACCTCCTGACCAAGCAGAAGTTCTCCTTTGACCAGAACGGAAAGCTGGCCAATTGTGAGTCCCGGGACGCCTCCAAGTGTGAGATCTTCATCGTCGAGGGAGATTCTGCCGGCGGTTCCGCCAAGATGGCAAGAAACCGTCTCTATCAGGCTATTATGCCGATTCGGGGCAAGATCCTGAATGTAGAGAAGGCCTCCATTGACAAAGTCCTGGCCAACGCGGAGATCAAGACCATGATCAATGCCTTCGGCTGCGGTTTCTCCGAGGGCTTTGGCAATGACTTTGACATCAAAAAGCTTCGCTACGACAAGATCATAGTCATGACAGATGCCGATGTGGACGGAGCCCACATCGACACCCTGCTTCTGACCCTCTTCTACCGCTTTATGCCGGAGCTGATTTACGAGGGCCATGTCTATCTGGCCATGCCTCCTCTCTACAAGGCCATGCCGGCGAAGGGAGAAGAGGAGTATCTCTACGATGATTTTGCCCTGGAGAAGTATCGCAAGAGGCAGACAGGCCCCTTCACCCTCCAGCGCTATAAGGGCCTCGGTGAGATGGATGCCGGTCAGCTCTTCGAGACGACCATGAATCCCAAGACCCGCCGCCTGCGCAGGGTGGGAATTGAGGACGGCCGGATGGCCTCGGATGTCACGGAGATGCTCATGGGAAATGAGGTCGGTCCCCGCCGCGATTTTATCTATGAGAACGCCAACGATGCCGAGCTTGATGTGTAAGGGGTTGTAAATGTCTGAGAGAGTAAGAGAACAGATCATCGACACCGAGTACTCGGATGTCATGCAAAAGTCCTATATCGACTACGCCATGTCTGTCATTGTGGCCAGGGCCCTGCCCGACGTCAGAGACGGATTGAAGCCGGTGCAGAGGCGAACCCTCTATGATATGCACGAGCTGGGGATCCGCTTCGACAAGCCCTACCGGAAGTCGGCCCGCATTGTGGGAGACACGATGGGCAAGTACCATCCCCACGGGGACTCCTCGATCTATGATGCCCTTGTCGTCATGGCTCAGGACTTCAAGAAGTCCGTCCCGCTGGTAGACGGCCACGGCAACTTCGGATCCATTGAGGGAGACGGGGCCGCCGCCATGCGCTATACGGAGGCCCGCCTGTCCAAGATTGCCCAGCAGGCCTATCTGTCCGACCTGGACAAGGACATCGTTGACTTCATCCCCAATTTCGATGAGACGGAGACGGAGCCGGAGGTTCTTCCGGTCCGGATTCCAAACCTCCTGGTCAACGGGGCGGACGGGATCGCCGTCGGCATGGCAACATCCATTCCCCAGCATAATCTGGCCGAGGTGATTGACGGTGTCATCGCCTATATGAAGAATCCGGAGATCAATACCAGGCAGATGATGGATTATATTCCGGGGCCGGATTTCCCCACCGGCGGCATCGTGACCAACCAGGACGATCTCCTGGCCATTTACTCGACCGGATCCGGCAAGATTAAGATCCGGGGCAAGGCCGGCATTGAGAAGATCAAGGGGGGAAGAGAGGCCATCGTCGTCTCGGAGATCCCTTACACCATGGTAGGGGCAAATATCGGCAAGTTCTTAAATGACACCTATTCCCTGGTGGAGACCAAGAAGACTACGGATATTGTCGATATCTCCAATATGTCGTCCAAGGATGGAATCCGGATCGTGATCGAGCTGAAAAAGGGGGCGGACGCGCAGAATGTCTTAAATCTTCTCTATAAGAAGACCAGGCTTGAGGATAGCTTCGGGGTCAATATGCTGGCGGTCGCAGACGGAAAGCCGGAGACCATGGGGATTGTTCCCATAATCCGTCATCATGTGGATTTCCAATATGAGCTTGCAACCCGCAAGTACAGCACCCTGCTCAAAAAGGAGAGGGAGAAGAAGGAAATCCAGGAGGGACTGATCAAGGCGGTCGATGTCATTGACCTGATTATCGAGATCTTAAGAGGCTCCAAGGATGTCAAAATGGCCAAGGCCTGTCTGGTGGAAGGGATCACCGAGGGGATCCGATTTAAGAGCGACCGGTCCGAGAGGGAGGCGAGACTTCTGCACTTTACAGGTCGGCAGGCGGATGCCATCCTGCAGATGCGCATGTACCGCCTGATCGGTCTTGAGATAGACCAGCTGCGGAGCGACTACGAGAAGACCATGCAAAATATCCAGAATTATACGGATATTCTGGAGCACAGGGCCCAGATGGCCAGGGTGATAATCAAAGACTTAAAAGACTTAAAGAGGGAGTTCGGCCGCGAGAGAAAAACCGTCATTGCCAATGTGGCGGAGGCTGTGGTTGAGGAGAGGCCCATTGAAGAGCAGGAGATGGTTGTCCTCATGGACCGGTTCGGCTATGTCAAGGCCGTTGATCTTGCCACCTATGACAGGAACCGGGAGGCTGCCGACAAGGAGAACAAGTACGTCATCCACTGTTCCAATCTGGATCGGCTGGCGGTCTTTGGCTCGACCGGTCAGCTGCACCTGATCAAGGTCCTTGATATACCGGCCGGAAAGTTCCGAGATAAGGGAATCCCCATCGACAACCTGTCCAAGTACGACTCCTCCAGGGAGCAGATCCTCTTCGCGGAGGCTCTCGAAGAGGTCAAGAGACACAAGATTCTCTTTGGGACCAGAGAGGGTTATATCAAGCAGGTGGACGGAGGGGAATTTGACGTATCCCGTTACACGTCGATCGCGAGCAAACTGGGGCCGGATGACGAGCTGCTTACGGTCGGGACTCTGAGGGGATCAGAGACACTTGTCATGGAGACCAGGGGAAGTTACTTCCTCCGCATTCATGTCAGCGACATTCCCGAGAAGAAAAAGGCGGCAATCGGTGTGACCGGCATAAAGCTCGGCAGGGCAGATCAGCTGCGCCAGATGTACATCCTGACAGACCAGGACTCGGGCGTGACCTCCTCCCACAATCCGAATGTTGTATTAAACAGACTTCACATCGGAAGCCGGGCGAGTCGGGGAGTAAAGCGATGACGGGATCTGCTCACTTGTTCACAAAATATTCACAGATTTCGAGAAATTTACCCTTGCAGTGACCGGGGTGAAAAACTAATATAGTCATATGAGTTAGCACTCTATTTTAACGAGTGCTAATAAATAGACATCAAGGAGGTTAAATCATGAAATTAGTTCCCTTATCTGACAGAGTTGTTCTGCAGCAGGTTGAAGCGGAGGAGAAGACCGCTTCCGGTATTCTTCTCTCATCCGCATCCCAGGAGAAGCCCCAGGAGGCCCTGGTCATTGCTGTGGGACCCGGCGGCCTTGTCGACGGCAAAGAAGTCAAGATGCAGGTGAAAGAGGGTCAGAAGGTAATCTATTCCAAGTACGCAGGCACTGAGGTAAAGCTGGACGGACAGGAGTACGTGATTGTTCGCCAGAACGATATCCTGGCTGTGGTTGAGTGATCGATTCCCTTTGCACTTATTCGAGTCAACGATAGAAAGAAGGTAAGAAAATGGCTAAAGAAATTAAGTTTGGCGCAGAGGCCAGAGCGGCTCTGCAGTCCGGTGTAGACCAGCTGGCCGATACCGTCCGGGTGACTCTTGGACCCAAGGGACGCAATGTCGTCCTGGACAAGTCCTACGGTGCACCGCTGATCACCAATGACGGTGTCTCCATTGCCAAGGAGATCGAACTTGAGGACCGGTTTGAGAATATGGGTGCCCAGCTGGTGAAGGAGGTTGCCACCAAGACCAATGATGTCGCAGGCGACGGAACCACAACCGCAACCGTGCTGGCACAGGCTATGATTCATGCCGGCATCCGGAATCTGGCTGCCGGAGCCAACCCCATCGTCTTGAGAAAGGGTATGAAAAAGGCGACCAATGTAGCCGCAGACGCTCTGGTTGAGATGTCTTCCCCGGTTGCCTCCAAGGATCAGATCGCCAAGGTTGCTGCCATTTCCGCTTCCGACGACCAGGTCGGAGAGATGGTTGCGGACGCCATGGAGAAGGTCTCTAATGACGGCGTCATCACCATCGAGGAGTCCAAGACCATGCAGACGGAACTGGATGTGGTTGAGGGTATGCAGTTTGACCGTGGCTACATCAGCTCTTATATGGTGACGGATACCGATAAGATGGAAGCGACACTGGATGATCCCTATATCCTGATCACGGACAAGAAGATCTCTAATATTCAGGAAATTCTTCCTCTGCTGGAGCAGATTGTACAGCAGGGACAGAGACTTCTGATTATTGCAGAGGATGTTGAGGGCGAAGCCCTGACAACCCTGATTCTCAATAAGCTGCGCGGCACCTTCAATGTAGTTGCTGTCAAGGCTCCCGGCTATGGCGACCGCCGCAAGGAGATGCTCCAGGATATCGCCATTCTGACCGGAGGTACGGTGATTTCTTCCGAGCTGGGACTTGAGCTCAAGGAGACCACAATGGATCAGCTTGGTCGCGCTAAGAGCGTCAAGATCACCAAGGAGAACACCACCCTGGTGGATGGCGCCGGAGACAAGGATGCCATTGCGGCCAGAGTCAAGCAGATCCGTGGACAGATCGAGGAAACCAGTTCTGACTTCGACCGCGAGAAGCTGCAGGAGCGTCTGGCTAAGCTGGCCGGCGGTGTCGCTGTCATCCGCGTCGGTGCCGCTACGGAGACGGAGATGAAAGAGGCAAAACTCCGCATGGAGGATGCCCTGAATGCAACTCGCGCCGCTGTTGAGGAGGGAATCATCGCCGGAGGCGGTTCTGCCTATATTCATGCCGCCAAGAAGGTTCATGAACTGGCTGAGCAGCTGGAGGGCGATGAGAAGACAGGTGCCCAGGTGATCGAGAAGGCCCTAGAGTCACCCCTCTTCTATATTGTTGACAATGCAGGCCTTGAGGGATCTGTAATTATCAACAAGGTGAGAGAGTCTGAGGTCGGCATGGGCTTTGATGCCTATCGCGAGACCTATGTGGATATGGTTGAGTCCGGCATCCTGGATCCCGTCAAGGTATCCAGAACAGCCCTTCTCAATGCGGCTTCTGTTGCCAGCACCCTGCTCACTACCGAGTCTGTTGTGGCTGACATCAAGGAGGATACTCCGGCCATGCCTGCCGCCGCACCCGGAATGATGTAATAAAAGAGTATTGAGGGTGGATCCCTCCGTGCGCCCGGACCAATCCGGGGCCGGAGGGGTCTTTTTTTATCCAGTCCCACTGGATGCATATCTTGGATGATCGTCCTAAGGCCCGCCCCTTCATTGCATGAAGGAGGCCTATGTGCTAGTATAATCCTCGTGTGAGAAGCCCGGGGAACTTGCTAGAAACAGAGGGATACAGGCGATGAGCAGAGTGGCAATTGCAACCGATTCAAACAGCGGCATTACGCAGGAGGAGGCAGGAAGACTTGGCGTCACTGTCCTGCCCATGCCCTTTTATATTGATGACCAGATTTACTTTGAGGGGGTCGACTTGAGCCAGGAGGACTTCTATCAGAAGCTGGCTGCAAGCAAGAATATCTCAACCTCCATGCCGGCGGTCGGAGACCTCATGGACTGCTGGAACAAGCTGCTTCAGGACTTCGAGGAGGTCGTCTATATTCCCATGTCCTCGGGTCTCTCTTCCTCCTGCCAGACCGCAAGGAATTTTGCGGAAGAAGAGGAGTATGCGGGCAGGGTTTTTGTCGTTGACAACCACAGGATCTCTGTCACCTTGAAACTCTCTGTCCTGGAGGCTAAGAAATTGGCCGATGCCGGCAAGTCCGCCGGAGAGATTCGCCGGATTCTCGAGGAGACAGGCCAGGATTCTTCCATTTACATTACCATTGATACCTTGGAATATCTGAAAAGAGGAGGCCGGCTGACCCCGGCGGTGGCCATGATCGGAACCCTGCTTCGGATCAAGCCGGTCCTGCAGATACAGGGGCAGAAACTGGATACCTTCGCCAAGGCGAGAACCATGAAACAGGCCAGGCAGATCATGCTGGAGGCGATTTCTTCCGATCTCAAGACCCGCTTTCGGGATGTTCCTTTGTCGGACATGACGATCTCCATGGCGCAGATCCAAAACGCCGAGGAGGCAGACCTCTTCCGGGAGGAAGCCAGAGGACTCTGGCCCGGGCAGGAGATAAGCATTGATCCGCTTCCGTCCAGTATCGCGTGCCATCTGGGGCCCGGCGCCCTGGCAATTACCTGCAGCAGGAACTTGGATCAGGCCTATTTTGCCTAGGACCTGAGCATACACATGAGGAGGAGAGAGCCATGGTTAAAGCAGTTGTCGGAGCAAATTGGGGCGACGAGGGCAAGGGAAAGATCACGGATACCCTTGCGGACAGCGCAGATGTCGTGATCCGCTTTCAGGGCGGCGCCAACGCCGGTCATACCATTGTGAATGAATACGGCAAATTCGCCCTCCACACCATGCCGTCCGGCGTCTTTCACCCCAATATCATGAACATCATCGGCAACGGTGTGGCATTCGATATCGATAAGTTCATGGCAGAGCTCACCGACATCACGTCCAAGGGTGTGCCCATGCCACAGATCATGGTCTCTGACCGGGTTCAGGTCCTGATGCCCTATCATGTGGAGTTTGACTCCCTGGAAGAGGCCCGCCTGGCCGGCAAGTCCTTCGGGTCTACCAAATCCGGCATTGCCCCCTTCTACTCGGACAAGTATGCCAAGATCGGCTGGCAGATCAATGAATTCTACCAGGATGATATGATCCTAAGAGAGAAGATCGCGCGCATCGCAGCCATCAAGGATACTCTGCTGGTCAACCTCTATGGGGCCGATCCGATAGACCGGGAAGCGCTTCTTGCCTGGATCAAGCAGGTCAGAGACCGCGTCAGACCTTATCTGGGCAATGTGTCCCTCTACTTGGACCGGGCCATCAGAGAGAAGAAGACCATTCTCTTAGAGGGACAGCTGGGAACCATGAAGGATCCGGACCACGGGATTTATCCCATGGTTACCTCTTCCTCCCCCCTGGCCGCCTACGGAGCCATCGGAGCTGGAATCCCCCCCTATGAGATCAGACAGATCGTTGTTGTCTCCAAGGCCTATTCCTCCGCAGTCGGCGCAGGCGAATTCGTCTCCGAGGTCTTCGGAGACGAGGCGACTGCCCTCCGCAATCACGGTGGTGACGGGGGAGAATACGGAGCTACAACCGGTCGTCCCCGCCGGGTGGGCTGGTATGACTGCGTTGCGTCTAAATACGGCTGCAGATTGCAGGGTTGCACGGATGTGGCCTTCACTGTCCTGGATGACCTGGGCTATCTGGACCGGATTCCTGTCTGCGTGGCCTATGAGCTGGACGGGCAGGAGATCACCGAGTTTCCTGTGACGAAAGACCTGTCTCGCTGCAAGCCGGTCTACAAATTCTTTAAGGGTTGGAAGAGTGATATCCGCGGAATCCGGAATTACGAGGATCTTCCCCGGGAGGCCAGGGATTATGTCGACTTCATCGAGAGTCAGATCGGCTATCCCATCACCATGGTATCCAACGGACCGGCCAGAGAAGATATCATCTATCGCAAGTCTCCCCTCAAACAGTAAGAAGAAAGAGAATCTGTATGCAGTATCATTTCAAGAAAATCGAGCCCAAGTGGCAGAAGCGCTGGGCGGATGCGGGAATTTTTAAGGCTGTTGATTTCGCCGACAAACCCAAGTGGTATGGCCTGGTTGAGTTTCCCTACCCATCCGGGTCCGGCATGCATGTCGGACATATCAAGGCATACGCATCCATTGAGGTTCTGGCCAGAAAGCGCCGGATGCAGGGCTATAATGTCCTCTTTCCCATCGGATTCGACTCCTTCGGCCTTCCGGCTGAGAACTATGCGATCAAGACCAATACGCATCCGCATGTCATCACGGAGAAGAACATCGCCCACTTCTCAGACCAGCTTCGCCAGGTGGGCTTCTCCTTTGACTGGGACAGGAGCTTTGCAACCAGTCGGCCCGACTACTACAAGTGGACCCAGTGGATCTTCCTCCAGCTCTATAAGCAGGGTCTGGTGTTCCGGTCCAAGACCCTGGTCAACTACTGCCCCCACTGCAAGGTCGTTCTCTCCAATGAGGACTCGCAGGGCGGTAAGTGCGACATCTGCGGCTCTGATGTGGTTCAGATGTCCAAGGATGTCTGGTTCCTGCGGATCACGGACTATGCGGACAAGCTCCTGGATGGACTGAATGAGGTAGATTACCCGGATTCCGTCAAGCAGCAGGAGATCTCCTGGATCGGAAGGTCCGAGGGGACTTTTGTCGATTTCCCTGTCACAGACAAAGAGGGCCATCCCTTAGAAGACAGTAAGCTTGAGGTCTATACCACCCGGGCCGACACCCTCTTTGGAGTCACATTCATGGTATGTGCGCCGGAACATCCTCTTCTGGATCACTACAAGGACCGGATCGCGAACTGGGATGCTGTTCTAGACTATCGGAGAAAGTCCGCCAGAAAGACGGAGTTTGAGAGAACCCAGCTGGCCAAGGATAAGACCGGCGTCCTGATTGAGGGACTGACCGGGCAAAACCCCGTCACAGGCGAGCAGATTCCGATCTTCATCTCGGATTATGTCATGATGAGCTATGGCACAGGGGCTATCATGGCCGTTCCCGCGCACGATCAGAGAGACTGGGAATTCGCCAGGAAGTTCGGAGCCAAGATTATCCCCGTGATCGAGGGAGGCGATATCGAGCTTGAGGCATACACCGGAGAGGGGCGGATGATCAACTCCGGATTCCTCGACGGACTTGACAATCAGGCGGATTCCATTGCAAGGATGCAGGCCTATCTCAAAGAGAAGGGGCTGGGGCACAGGGGAGTCCAGTACAAGATGAAGGACTGGGCCTTCAACCGCCAGCGCTATTGGGGAGAACCCATCCCCCTGGTCCACTGCCCTGACTGCGGGGTGGTCCCCCTGCCCGAAGATCAGCTGCCCCTGACCCTGCCGGATGTGGAGAATTTCGAGCCGGGCACCGATGGTCAGAGCCCTCTGGCCCGAATCCCGTCATTTGTCAACTGCACCTGCCCCAAGTGCGGCAAGCCCGCCAAGAGAGAGACCGATACCATGCCCCAGTGGGCGGGCTCCTCCTGGTATTTCCTCCGCTTTACAGACCCCCATAATGACGAGGCCTTTGCAGACCGCAAGAAGCTGGATTACTGGATGCCGGTGGACCATTACAACGGGGGCATGGAGCATGTCACAAGGCACCTGCTTTACTCCAGGTTCTGGCACCACTTCCTCTATGATATCGGCAAGGTCGCTTGTCCGGAGCCCTATGCCAAGAGGACTTACCAGGGTCTGATCCTGGGACCCGACGGAGAGAAGATGTCCAAGTCCAAGGGCAATGTCATAGATCCTCTCGACATCGTCAAGGACTACGGGGCAGATACGCTAAGAACGTATGTTATGTTCATGGGTGACTACGCATCTGCGGCTCCCTGGTCGGACGAGTCCTTAAACGGCTGTCGCCGCTTCCTGGACCGTGTCTCTAAATTCGATGAAATCGCCAGTCTTGACAGGGAGGACCCGGCTATAGAGTCCTCGGTCCACAAGGCGATCAAGAAGGTGTCAAACGACATTGAGAATATGAAATTCAACACGGCCATCGCGACTCTGATGGCCCTAACCAATGAGTTTCAGAAGGCCGGTGCCGTGACCGGGGAAGATGTCAAGATCTTCCTCCAGCTCCTCTCGCCCTTCGCACCCCACCTGACAGAGGAGATGTGGGAGGTCATGGGCTTTAATGCGGACGGAATGACCTTCTGCGCCACATCCCCCTGGCCGGTCTATGATGAAGCCAAGACCAGGGACGCCACCATGAAGATGGGAGTCCAGGTCAACGGCAAGGTGCGCGGAAATATTGAGATCGAGAACGGGGCTTCCAGAGATGAGGTTCTCGCGCTTGCCAGGACGGAAGAAAACGTCGCCAGATATCTGGCTGCAGGTGAGCTTGTCAAGGAGATCTATGTTCCCGGGAAGATTATTAACTTTGTTGTGAAGTGAGAAAGAGAAAGAAAACAATGGCTTTATTTGATGAGTGGAAGAAAATAGCCTATAATGAGAACCAGTCCAGGCAGACCCTGCAGGCTTTTTGGGATGATTATTTTCAGAAGGAGAAGGGGATCTATGAGATTCTTCTTGCGGACCCGGACCGGGTCTTCTCGGGAACCGTCAGGGAACTCGCCGACCGGTTCGGTGTCAGCCTTCTTGAAATGACGGGATTTCTGGATGGCATTAACGATAGTCTTCTTGCTCCCAATCCCGTTGAGACCATGGAAGAGGACACAGAGGTGTCTTTGGCCTTCGACAAGGCCCGTCTCTACAAGGAAATGGTGAATGCCCGCGCAGATTGGCTCTATAAGCTGCCCCAGTGGGATCAGATTTTCTCTGAGGAGAAGAGAAAAGAGCTCTACCTGGAGCAGAAGAAGTCCGGCACCGTTGTAAAGCCCAAGAAAGTCGGCCGCAATGACCCCTGTCCCTGCGGCAGCGGAAAGAAGTATAAGTTCTGCTGCGGCAGAAAGAAGTAAGTTCTCTTTTTAGTGTGGAGGTATCGTATGGGGAAGAGAGAGGATTCAAGAAGGGGGACAGGAGTCGGGGGACTCTTTCGGAAAATCCCCAGAATAATAAAGATCATACTTGTCCTAGGGTGTGCATTTTTACTAGTCCTATTGGGGACCTTCGTTCCCAATCAGACAAAACATAGCGAGACAGTCGTAAATTTTGGCTTTGAAGATGTCGGCGAGCTGGTAACCCAGGAGTGGTACGGGAGAATACTAGAAGACAGCTCGAAGGACAGAAAGATTTTCAATTCCATCTCCCTGCCCTTTACAGAGAGTCGGATGATCTTCAGCCTGGATGTAGAGGTGCTCGCGGCCTTGAACTTCAAAGAGATAAGCTATGAATTAAAGAAGAGGAATAATGGTGAGGACATTGTTGTGATAAGCTTGCCACACGCGCAGATCTACAAGTCCTATGAGGTACAAAATTCCTTTAAGTCCTATCTGGATACAGAGAGCTGGTTTACCAATTTCAACTCCACAGAGCAGCAAAATCTAAAGGACGCCGTTGTGGAAAAGGGCAAGGAACAGGCCATTGAAGCAGGGATCTTGGATAAGGCGGACAAAAATGCCGAGACGATCATCAGAAACATGGTCAGGGAAAATGAAGTAACCAAGAATTTTCAGGTCGAATTCAATTATAAATAAGGGGTGAAGAGATGGAAATGTTAAAAAAAATACTCCTCGGAATTCTCATGGCAATTGCAGGAGGAGGAGTCCTCCTCTATGTATTCTTATTCCTGACAAGAGGATAGGATATAGAAGAGGGCCATCACTAAAGACCGGTCTGACCACTTGCGTTCGGCCTATCGAAGGAGAAAATCTAAAGTCCGATAGAAGCCGGGGTAGGAGATTTTTACGCAGTCCGGATCATCCAGGCGGATGGGACCATCGCTTATAAGAGAGGCGATGGTAAAGGTCATGGCGATGCGGTGGTCATGCTCGGTCCTGATTTCGGCCCCCCTCAAGGGGCTGCCTCCGCGAATGACCATTCCGTCCTCTCTGCCTGAGATAGGAACGCCCATGGCTGACAGATTAGAGACCATGGCCTCAATCCGGTCGGACTCCTTGACCCTGAGCTCCCGAGCGTCAGAGATAAGGGTCTCTCCATCGGCACAGGCCGCCATTAGGGCGATTACAGGGATCTCGTCAATGAGGCTTGGGATCAGGGGACCGTCGATCCGGGCGGCGTGCAGGTCTGCAGACCGGACCAGAAGATCGGCGACCGGCTCGCCGGAGACCAGACGGGGATTTAGCTCTGTCAGGTCAGCCCCCATGGCTCTTGCCGCTTTTAGAATGCCGCTCCTGGTCGAATTGGTATTGACATTCTCGATCAGAAGCTCCGAATCAGGCACAATGGATGCCGCTGCAATCCAGTAGGCCGCCGATGAGATGTCTCCCGGAACCTGAATTCTGCAGCCCCGGAGGGAAGGACCCGGCTGAATGGTCACAGTCAGCCCATCCACATGAAGCTCTGCCCCCATGGCCTTGAGCATTCGCTCTGTGTGGTCTCTTGATTGAACCGGCTCGGAGACAGAAGTGCTGCCATCGGCATAGAGACCCGCCAGGAGAACGGCGGATTTGACCTGGGCAGAGGCGACCAAAGACTTATAACGGATCCCCTGCAGGCGGGCCGGGGCGATATCCAGGGGAACGCAGTTATTGTCCAGACGGGAGGAAATTCCGGCCCCCATGGTGGTCAGAGGATCCAGGATCCGGCCCATAGGCCTCTTTTGAATGGAGGCATCTCCGGTCAGGGCGCTGGAGAATTCCTGGCCGACCAGGATGCCGGACATCAGACGGGCTGTCGTGCCGGAATTTCCCACATCAAGGATCTCATTTGGCTTGCGCAGGCCGTGCAGGCCCCGGCCATGAACGATCACATGGTCGCCCTCCTGCACAATATCAATGCCCATCTGCCGGAAACAGCGGATGGAAGACCGGCAGTCCGCCCCGTCCAAAAAGCCTGTGAGCTCAGTCTTTCCCTGGGCGAGAGATCCGAACATGATCCCCCGGTGGGAGATAGACTTATCGCCCGGAACTTGGATTTTGCCTCTTAATGCCTGAATCATATTGATTATCCCTTATCCCCTATTCCTTATTTCTTATCTCTATTCTCTATTAAATCCATACTTCGTCATACATGCACACGATAGATGTCTGGCAGGCCATCATGCCTCGGAATGGATCAAATACTGTTCGACCCCAATACCAGACTCAGCGGCGGTGAATGGAATAGTGATGCGCCTCTAAGAGCCGGATAGCCAAAAGCATGGCTTCTTCCTCATAGAACTCAATTTTCAAGACGCCATCCGAGAACTCCCGGTTATGGACAACGCCGATATTGCGTATATTGATCTGATTGGTGCTTAGAATTGTGGCGATGGTGGCAATTCCTCCGACCTCATCCATGAGGTCGCAGAAGATCTCATAGACATCCGGCAGGGCTCCCTTGCCCCGGATGGGAAGCGAGTCCCGGTATTCCTTGGCCTCCGCAAAGAGCTCTCGGAGGGCTGCTCCGTCTCCCTCCGTGATCCCCTGCTGAAACTGGTCCAGCTTGCTCCGATAGGCGGAGAGAAGACCCAGAATCTGGTCTCGATTGGCCAGACAGATGTGCTCCCACATGAGGGGGGAGGAGGAAGAGATCCTTGTGATATCTCGAAATCCGCCGGAGGCAATTGCCTTCAGGGTATTCTTGTCATCATCCGAAGCCTCGACCAGATTGACCAGGGAGGCGGAGATGATATGGGGCAGGTGAGAGATGGCCGCAGTCGCATAGTCATGCTCTTCTGGATCCATGAGCATGATCTTGGCACCCAGAGACTTGATGAAGGCGGAGAATTCACTGACGCGGTCAGGCAGAATATCGTCTGTGTGCGTAATCAGATAGTATGCGTTCTCCAGGAGATAATCTCTGGCGTGTTCGTAGCCGGTCCGCTCAGAGCCGGTCATGGGATGACCGCCGATAAACTGAGCGCTCAAGCCCTCTTGCACGACAGCTCTTTGAATATCCCCCTTGACAGAGGAGACATCCGTGATGATGGTGTCCGGGCCGACCAAGCTCTTTAAGTCCTTCAGATATGAGATGTTCACGCCGACCGGGGCGCAGAGGAAGATCAGGTCACATGAGCGAAAGCTGTCCGGGGGAAGGTTGGTCCGGTTGCGGATGACCTCCTCCTGCCGGGCCATGACAAGAGAGGCTTCACTCGGATCATTGGCTATGATCTCGATCCCGGGATGTTTTTTATGAATGGTCTTGGCGATGGATCCGCCAATCAGGCCGAGCCCGTAAAAACCGATCTTTCTGTAAGTCATACGCATCTCCTTAAATTCCACTTAATCCTAACAGAAAATTCCTCTCTCTTCTAGCAGACGGATGCGAACGATGAAATTGATTTGTTCATTCAATTTAGACAAATTACGTTGCGTGGAAACTTGAAAATGAGTAAAATTTAACTATGCATTTCAAATTAAGGAGGGTACTGTATGAGGGTTTTTACCAGTGACAAAATTCGCAACGTCGTCTTGCTGGGTCATGGCGGTTCCGGCAAGACCTCTCTGGCTGAGTCAATGGCCTTTCTGTCTGGTCTTAAGGAAAAGGCCGGAAGCGTTGAGGCGGGAAATACCATCAGCGATTACGATGAAGTCGAGAAGAGACACAAGATCTCTGTCCACCTGTCCCTGCTGCCCCTGATCTGGGAGGACACCAAGATCAATCTCCTGGACACCCCCGGCTATCCTGATTTTGTGGGTGAAGTGGAAGAGGCGGTTTCGGTTGCGGACGCAGCGGTCATCGTCGTCTCCGGCAAGAACGGGATTGAGGTAGGAACCCGCAAGGCATGGAATCTCTGTGAGAAGTACCATCTTCCCAGAATGATCTTCGTGACGGATATGGATATCGACGAAGCCTCTTACCGGCAGGTGATTGAGGACCTGCAGGCCCTCTACGGCAAGAAGATCGCCCCCTTCCATCTGCCGATTCGGGAGAACGGACAGTTCGTCGGCTATGTCAATATCATCCAGCAGAAGGCCAAGCGGTGGAATGCGTCCGGCGGAATTGACAAAATGGATGTCCCGGACTATTCCTATGAGAATCTGGACCAGTTTCGAGAGGTTCTTCTGGAGGCTGTCGCTGAGACTTCCGAGACTTATATGGACCGCTACTTCAACGGAGACAGCTTCTCTGAGGATGAGATCCGGCAGGCAATGCGGGTCAATGTGATCGACGCCTCTGTTGTTCCCGTGATGATGGGATCAAACCTCATGCATCGGGGCATGTACACTTTGATGTCAGACATCGTCAAGTACTTCCCCTCTCCGGACCGGAGATCCTGCGTGGGCATCCTGTCCAAGACCAATGAGGTATTTGAGGCCAACTATGACTTCGCCAAATCCAAGACCGCCTATGTGTTCAAGACCCTGGTTGACCCCTTTGTGGGAAAGTACTCTATGATCAAGGTCAACTCCGGTGTTCTGAAGACGGATGACCTCCTCTACAATGCGGGCAATGACAGAGAGGACAAGATCGGGAAGCTCTATGTCTTAACTGGATCCAAGGCCCAGGAGGTTCCTGAGCTGCATGCCGGAGACATCGGAGCCCTGAGCAAGGTCACAGACCTGTCCACAGGAGACAGTCTCTCGACCAAGGCCAATCCGGTCCGCTATCTGAAGCCCGTCATCAGTCAGCCTTACTGCTATATGGCCTATCGGGCAGAGAAGTCGGGGGATGACGACAAGCTCCAGCAGGCCCTGCAGAAAATCTGCAAGGAGGACCTGACCCTGCGCACGCAGGGAGATCCCGCCAACCATCAGTCTCTGATCTACGGCATCTCCAGGACACACCTGGAACTGGTCGCAGAGATCCTGGCGGACAAGTACAAGGTGACCATGCTCTTAAGCCAGCCCCTGGTCGCTTACAGAGAGACCATCCTGGGCAAGTCTGACGTCGAGTACAAGCACAAGAAGCAGACGGGAGGACACGGCCAGTACGGGCATGTCAAGATGACCTTCGAGCCCTCCGGCGACCTGTCAACTCCCTTTGTCTTCGAGGAGAAAGTGGTCGGGGGTTCTGTCCCCAAGAATTATTTCCCGGCGGTTGAAAAGGGACTGGCAGAACAGGTTCTGGCAGGGCCGCTCGCCGGCTATCCGGTCTACGGGGTCAAGGCGACCCTCTACGACGGTTCTTACCATCCGGTTGACTCCTCAGAGGCAGCCTTCAAGATGGCGGCATCCATGGCCATGAAGGACGGCATCCTGAAGGCCAATCCGATTCTGCTGGAACCGATCGCTTCTCTGAAGGTCACGGTGGCAGATGAGCGCATCGGCGATGTCATGGGTGACTTGAACAAGAGAAGGGGCCGTGTCATGTCTCTGGACCCGGTGGAGGGAGGCTATCAGGTTGTCAATGCCGAAGTTCCCTATGCTGCCCTCTATGAGTATGGGACCAATCTTCGGTCACTGACTTCCGGGGACGCAAGCTATTCTTACGAATTCCTCCGCTATGATCCCTGTCCGGCCGATGTGCAGGAGGCCCAGATCAGCTCCCGGGCCAAGCGGCAGGATTAATCCCATCTCTGCATGACAGGGGGCGACGGAGGGAGGAGCTTCCGAACAGGACAATTTGTCAGGCTCCGTTTCAAAATGGGCCTTCCTGTGTTAAAATTTCTACTAGCGTTTGATCGTCAGGCAGCCATTCGCTGCCTGATTTTTTTGAAGGAGATGGGTATGGAGAGAATTCAGATGAAAACGCCCCTGGTTGAGATGGACGGAGATGAGATGACCCGGGTGCTCTGGAGGATGATCAAGAAGGACCTGATCACTCCCTATATTGATCTCAAGACGGACTACTATGACTTGGGCTTAGAGCACCGCAATGAGACAGATGACCAGGTGACAAGGGACTCTGCCATGGCCACCCTAAAGTACGGTGTCGCCGTCAAGTGCGCTACGATTACCCCCAACGCCGCCCGGCTTGAGGAGTACAAGCTCAAGCAGATGTACAAGAGCCCGAACGGGACCATACGCGCCATCTTAGACGGAACCGTCTTTCGGGCTCCGATTCCGGTCAAGGGGATTGCGCCCAATGTCAAGAGCTGGAACAAGCCGATCACCATTGCCCGCCATGCCTACGGTGACGTCTACAAGGCCTCCGAGATGAAGATCCCGGGGCCCGGCAAGGTGGAACTGGTCTACACCGCAGAAGACGGTCACACGGACCGGGTCCTGGTCCATGACTTCGACGGGCCGGGTCTGGTTCAGGGGCAGCACAATCTCATTTCCTCGATCGAATCCTTCGCCAGATCCTGCTTTGGCTATGCCCTGGATACCGGGCAGGATCTCTGGTTTGCGACCAAGGACACCATCTCCAAGCAATATGACCACAGCTTTAAGGATATTTTTCAGGAGACCTATGACAGAGAGTACGCAGAGGCCTTTGACCGGGCCGGCATCAAGTATTTCTACACCCTGATCGATGATGCGGTTGCCCGCGTCATGAAGTCTTCCGGCGGTTTTATCTGGGCCTGCAAGAACTACGACGGTGATGTTATGAGCGATATGATTTCCTCCGCCTTCGGCTCTCTTGCCATGATGACCTCCGTCCTGGTCTCTCCGGGCGGTGTCTACGAGTACGAGGCCGCCCACGGCACGGTCCAGAGGCACTACTACAGATACCTGAAGGGGGAGACTACCTCCACCAATCCCATTGCGACCATCTTCGCCTGGACCGGGGCTCTGAGAAAGAGAGGGGAACTGGATCAGATCCGGGACCTGGTCCTCTATGCCGACCGCATGGAAGCGGCCTCTCTCTACACCATTGCGTCGGGACAGATGACCGGAGACCTGGCCGCGATCACGGATATAGCCAATCCCGAGGTGCTCGACTCGGAGTCCTTCATCCGGGCGATTCGGGCAAATTACGAGAAAGAGAACTAAGGAGTAACTCATGATTCTTTCCTGCCAAAAGCTCTCCAAATCATTCGGAGAGGAGATGATATTGCGCCATCTGTCATTTCAGATGGAGGCGGGAGAGAAGTATGCCGTCGTTGGCCCCAACGGCTGCGGCAAGTCAACTCTGCTCAAGCTGATTGTCGGCCAGATGGCTGCGGATGAGGGAACGGTATATCTGGCGCAGGGCGTAAGCCTTGGATATCTGGCGCAGTATCAGAGCGATTCTCTTGAGGGAAACATCCTGGATATTGTCCTGGACTCCTGCCGGGAATTGATTCAAACCGAGCAGGAATTGCGGGCTATGGAGACCCGGATGGCCGGATTGAAGGGGGAGGAGTTGACGAGACTCCTGGACCGCTATCAGAAGGCATCCGAAGAATTTGAGAGGAGGGGCGGGCTGACTTTCCGGTCGGAAGCGGTCGGGACCTTGAAGGGGCTTGGATTTGGGGAGGAGGACTTCAATAAACTTCCCTCGCAGCTGTCCGGGGGACAGCTGACAAGAGTCTTTCTCGCCAGACTTCTCCTCTTAAAGCCGGACCTCCTGATTCTCGACGAGCCCATCAATCACCTGGATCTGGCTTCCATTCAGTGGCTTGAGAATTTCCTGAGCAATTACCGGGGCGGCGTCTTAATTGTCGCCCATGACCGGTATTTCTTAAATCGGATCGTCGATCATGTTCTGGATTTGTCGAATCACAGCTGCCAGCTGTATAAGGGAGACTACACCGCCTATGTGAATCAGAGAGAACTGCGGATGGAGACCCTGCGGCGGGAGTATGCCAGGCAGCAAAAGACCATTGAGCGCCAGGAGGCCGTCATCGACAAGCTGCGCCAGTTTAACCGGGAGAAATCCATCCGGCGGGCGGACAGCCGCAAGAGGGCTTTGGAGAAAATGGACCGGATGGAGAAGCCCCCGGAAGAAGACCATGCCATGCGGCTTGCGCTCGCCCCTGAAAGAGAATCCGGCAAGGATGTTCTCTATATAGAAGATCTGTCCATGGCTTTTGGGCCCGAGCAGCTCTTTCGGAAGTTCAATCTCCTGATCCGAAAGGGGGAGCGGGTTGCTGTTCTGGGAGAGAACGGAAGCGGCAAGACGACCCTGCTCAAAATCATCAATCAGAGATGCAAGGCCCTGTCAGGCAAGGTCAGACTGGGAGCCAATGTCACAGTCGGCTACTATGACCAGGCCCAGCAGGAACTGGATGACGCAAAGACCCTCTTTGAGGAGATGTCAGACGCCTATCCCAATCTGACAGAGACCAGGATTCGAAATGTTCTCGCCGCCTTTCTCTTCACAGGAGACGATGTCTATAAGAGGATTTCCGCCCTGTCCGGCGGAGAGCGGGGCCGGCTGTCCCTGGCCAAGCTCATGCTGTCGGGAGCCAATTTCCTGATCCTGGACGAGCCGACCAACCATCTGGACATGGAGTCCAAGGACATCCTGGAGAGAGCTCTGAATGATTACAGAGGGACCCTGCTCTATGTCTCTCATGACCGCTATTTCATTAACAAGACGGCGAGCCGGATCTTATATCTTGCCGACGGGCATTTTACAGAGTATCTGGGAAATTATGACTATTTTCTGGCCAAAAAGCAGGAAGAGGACAAGCCGTCCGCCTTGGCCAGCTTACAGGACAAGGCTCATTCCGCCCAGGCGGATCAAGACCGGACGGACCTGGGCAAGGTCAGCTGGGAAAGGCAGAAGCAACTGGCCGCTTCAGAGAGGAAGCTTGAGCACTCCAGGGCCAGATTGGAGCGTGAGATTTCAGACCGGGAGGAGCGGATCCGGCAGATTATGAAGCTCTTTGAAGATCCTGAGGTTGCGACCAATTCCGCCAGATTAAATGAGCTCTCTGCAGAGCAGGAGGCGTTGCAGGCAGAGGCAGATGAGCTCTATGAGGCATGGGCCTCACTGGACGAAGAGTAAGAGGACAAGCTATGGAGAAGAAAAGCATTTCGCCGGCCGTAATCCGCCGGCTTCCCAGGTATTACCGCTATCTGGGAGAACTACTGGATCTTGGAATTGAGGGCATCTCTTCCTACGAGCTCTCCAAGCGCATGCACTCGACGGCGTCGCAGATCCGCCAGGACCTCAACAATTTCGACAACTTCGGGCATCTGGGCTATGGCTATGATGTGAAAAACCTCCACGACAAGATCGGGGAGATCCTGGGCCTGGATCAGGCACGCAACCTGATCGTGATTGGGGTCGGACATCTGGGCCAGGCGATTGCCAACTACGCCCAGTTCGAGCGCATGGGATTTGCCCTGACCGGACTCTTTGATGTGAATCCGGACTTAAAGGGGAGAGAACTGCGCGGGATTCCCATCCGGATGCTGGAGGACCTGGATAAGTTCGCCTGTCAAAACAGGGTGGATATCGCCGCCCTGACCATCCCCAAGGAATCCGCCCAGTCTGTCGCGAGACGGCTTGCCGATCTCGGGGTCCCCGCCATCTGGAACTTTGCCCATGTGGACCTGGAAGTGGGAGAGAGAACCGTTATCGAGAATGTCCACCTGTCGGACTCTCTGATGGAGCTCTCTTATAATCTCACCAGTCGCGAGCAGAGCAGGAGCTAGGAATTTCTCCCAGGGAAAGGAAGATCAGGGCCGAAAGGACTCCGTATGAAGAAAATATATACAAAAAGTCAGGCGAGGGAAGCAGATCTTAAGACCAGCCGCCTGCACAAGATTCCAAGTCTTGTTCTCATGGAACGAGCCGCCCTTTCTGTAGCGGACTTCATCGAACAGCACTATTCCAGAACGGATCGGATTCTATGCCTGGCGGGAACGGGCAACAACGGAGGAGATGCCATGGCTCTCTGCCGGATCCTCTATGTCAGGGGCTACTCCGTCAACTACTGCCTTCTCGGACCGGAGTCTAAGCTTACGGAATCCGCGCGAGTTCAGTATGAATCCCTGCTCAGCTACGGTCTTCCCGGCAAAGAGCCTGATTGGAGGGACTGCGACCTCATTGTTGACGGCATCTTCGGAATCGGTCTCTCCAGAGAGATTGCCGGCCCGATTGCCGACTTGATTCAAGAGATCAACACAGGGGAAAAGCCGGTGATTGCGCTTGACATCCCATCCGGTCTGGACGCGGACACGGGCGCTGTCCTTGGGGCCTGCCTCAGGACAGATGAGACCTTCAGTTTTCAGTTTTTAAAACCGGGTCTCCTCCTGGGCCAGGGAAGAAATGTCTGCGGCAGGGTCCATGTTGCGGAGATCGGGATCGCAGAGCCGGATCCCAACCTCTTGTCCATCCCCCGCCTTGCTCTTGAGGAGGAGGATATGCATTCTCTCCTTCCCGTCAGAGATGCAGAAGGAAACAAGGCCAGCTTCGGCAAGGTTCTTGTGATTGCCGGCTCTGATCAGATCAGCGGAGCCGCGGTCTTATCCGCCAGAGCTGCCCTGACCTCCGGGGCCGGCATGGTCAGGGTCTATACGCATGAGAACAACCGGGTCATCATCGGATCCGCCTTCCCGGAGGCCCTGATTACAACATATGGGGACTCCCGGGACAAGGATGTGCTCGAGGAAGCCATGAACTGGGCGGACAGTCTCCTCATTGGCCCCGGACTGGGACAAACTGCCCGGGCGGAAGAAATCCTTGATCAGGTTCTCTCTGCCTCCTCTCTTCCCATGGTCATTGACGCCGATGCCCTCAACCTCCTCTCCAAAAACATGGGCCGGCTCCTAAAAGCGCACCATGAGATGGTCCTGACTCCTCATATGGGAGAGATGGCCCGGATGACGGGAGAGAGCATGCACTTGCTCAAGGGGCAGACGCTTCGGGCGGCAGAGGAGTTCGCCGGAGACTACCAGGTTCATCTGATCCTAAAGGATGCGACAACGGTAACAGCCCTACCCTACAGCAGGACTTACATCAACACCAGCGGAAACAGCGGCATGGCGACAGCTGGAAGCGGCGATGTCCTGGCCGGAATTTGCGCCGGTCTGATCGCCCAGGGAATGGAAGCCGGTCAGGCCGCGGCCTGTTCCGTCTTCATCCACGGATTGGCGGGAGATCTCGCCGCATCCCGCAAGGGGGCAAGGTCTTTGCTCGCAGGCGATTTGCTGGAGACCCTGCCGGAGATTCTGAAAAAATTTTCTGAACGGAAGAGAGGCAGACTATGAATCACAATCGTGTGCAGATGGAGATCGATCTGGATGCCGTGAGAAACAATGTGGACGCCATGTTGGCCCGAATGAATCCAGAGACCAAGATGATGGCCGTTGTCAAGGCGGACGGCTACGGGCATGGGGCAAGAGAGATCGCCGCCTTCCTGGAAGATGAAGACAGGATCTTCGGCTTCGCCGTCGCTACTTCGGACGAGGCCTATGAATTGCGCCGGCACGGAATCAATAAGCCCATTTTGATCCTTGGCTACAGCTTTCCGGAGGAGTATCCGGCCATGGTTCGACTTGGCATTCGGCCGACGATTTTCTCTCGAGAAGCAGCCCTGGCCTATGATAAGGCCGCAGACCAGGCGGGGCTCATTGCGCCCGTCCATATTAAGATCGATACGGGAATGAGCCGGATCGGTTTTCAGGTTGACGAGAGCGATCTGGAGGAGATTGTCGAAATCGCCGGCCTAAGTCATCTTCGGCTCGAGGGCATATTCACTCATTTCGCCAGAGCGGACGAGAGTGACAAGACCAGCGCATACGCGCAGGCAGACCTCTTTCGCCATGCCATCGATCGCCTGGAAGAGGCGGGCGTGCGGTTCGAGATTCACCACTGCTCCAACTCCGCCTCTATCATGGAGCTTCCCGACCTGAATATGGATATGGTGCGGGCGGGTATTTCTCTCTACGGACTCTGGCCCTCGGAGGAGATGGATCCCGGCTTCCCGCTCGCCCCGGTCATGTCACTTCGGTCCCACATCACCCACCTAAAGACCCTGACCGATGGGAGATGTATTTCATACGGAGGAAGCTACCGGGTCAAGGGAAGGAAGAAGATAGCCACGATTCCGGTCGGCTATGCGGATGGCTACGCAAGAGGCTTGTCCAATAAGGGTTTTGTCCTGATCCGCGGGCAGAGGGCCCCGATTGTCGGCCGGATCTGCATGGATCAATTTATGGTGGACGTCAGTGCTCTTGATGAGATTTGCGTCGGAGAGACCGTCACTCTGCTGGGAGAGGATCAGGGAAGCAGGATTGATCTGGAGGAACTGGGCCGACTCAGCGGACGATTCAATTATGAGTTCGCCTGTCTTCTCGGAAACCGGAGGGTCCCCAAGGTCTTTCTCAAGGGGGGCAGGATCGTGTCGGTTCGCGAGGATTTGAGATAGAAGGAATTTGAGTATAAAGATATTTGAGTGTGGAGATATGCAAGACAGAAGATCTTTGAGATGAAAGACCTTGCGGCAGGAGAGCATGTTATGGAACAGGAAGACGACAACAGGAACCACTTCTTCTCTCGACTCTTTCACAAGGACGAGAGTCTGAGCGAGGAGGAATTCGAGGAGGACCTTATCTCCAAGATCAAGGAGGGACATGCCCAGGGAATCCTGGCCACCCGGGAAATGACCATGATTCGCAATATCTTTGCCTTCGCCGATAAGGATGTCAAGGATATCATGCAGCATCGGTCCAATATCGTTGCGATTGATGGCGAGAGCAGCATGCGGGAGACCGTGGAACAGATGATTGACAATCACTACTCCCGCTATCCGGTCTATATCAAGAATCTTGACAACATCATCGGAATAGTCCACATCAAGGACGTTCTTCGCTATGTCGTCGAAAAGCATGACATGGAGGCCAAGCTCCGGGACCTGGAGTATATGGTCCGCCGGGTCATCTTTGTCCCCCAGACCCACTCGATCGACACCCTCCTGGCGCAGATGCAGCACAAGAAAAACCATATGATCCTGGTCAAGGATGAATACGGACAGACCTGCGGTCTGCTCTCGATGGAGGACGTGATTGAAGAGATCGTCGGAAATATTCAAGACGAGTATGACGATGAGGATGAACTGGTGGCAAAGCTTGGGAAAGACGCCTATATGATGCAGGGTTCCACGCCCATGGATGATGTCACAAGAATCCTGGGGATCAAGCTTGAGGACGAGGAGGCGGAGACCTTAAACGGCTTCCTCCTGGAGAGGCTCGGACGGATACCACAGGACCATGAATCCTTCGATGTCACGGCCTGTGGCTACCGTTTCCATGTGATTGACGTCGAGGGCATGGTGGCCTTAGGGGTTAAGATCACCAGGCTGGCTTCCCTTGAAGCCTAGGCCTTCGCGTGATAGAATAGTTTGGAAAATTTGATCTAGAAAGGGATGTTTCCATCATGTCAGGACACTCAAAATTCGCCAATATTAAACATAAAAAAGAAAAGAACGATGCGGCAAAGGGCAAGATTTTCACCGTGATCGGGCGGGAGATCGCAGTTGCCGTCAAGGAGGGCGGATCTGACCCCAACAACAACAGCAAGCTGCGCGATGTCATTGCAAAGGCCAAGGCCAACAATGTCCCCAATGATACGATCGAGCGGGGGATCAAGAAGGCAGCCGGCGATGCCGGCTCCGTCAACTATATCCCGGCCACTTATGAGGGCTATGGGCCCGGCGGGACCGCCATCATCGTCCAATGCCTGACCGACAACAAGAATCGGACGGCGGCCGACGTCAGAAACGCCTTCAGCAAGGGCCAGGGATCGGTCGGAACACAGGGCTGCGTGTCCTATATGTTTGATGAGAAGGGACAGATCCTCATTGACAAAGAGGCAACCGATTTGACCGCCGATGATCTGATGATGATGGCCCTCGAGGCAGGGGCCGATGATATGGAGGAGGAAGAGGACTCCTTCGTGATCACAACGAGCCCGGAGGATTTCTCAGAGGTCAGAGAGGCTCTGGAGAAGGAGGGAATCCCAATGGCCGACGCCTCTGTCACCATGATCCCTCAGACTTATGTGCAGTTGACCTCGGAGGAGGACGTCAAGAACTTCAACCGCATCCTGGATTTCCTGGATGCAAGCGATGATGTGCAGGAAGTCTATCACAACTGGGAGGAGTGATCGCGTCCGCTATCATCCGCAAGGAGGCGAGGATGCTCCCCCTCGATCGCTTTATGTAACAATCAGGATATCAGTTCAAAAACCAGGAGGTCAGTGAGGTCTCCTGGTTTGTTCGCAGTTATATGGCAAATCAGAAAAATAAACGAAAAACTACATCGGCAAAAGCATCTGTCAGGGGAGGGAAGCGAACAAACCGCTCCTCCATGGGATCAAGAGATGCTTCAGCTGCCCCGGGCGGCAACGGGCGGGAGATCATTCTATGGACGATGATCGCCCTGTCTGCCCTTATGTTTGTCTCCTGCATCGGCTTTGGGGGCGTCTTCGGGTCTTACCTGGCGGGATTTCTCTTCGGAATGCTTGGCCTTATGGCATATGTCTTCCCCCTCCTCCTCCTCTTTTTGACCTTTTTCTTCCTGGCCAATCCGAGCAATGCATTCGCAGTCAAGCGGGGAATCGGCATAAGTCTGATCCTCATAGATCTTGACATCATCCTGGAACTTCTCAGGGAGGGATCTTTCCCCTCCGGCCCCATGGCAGCCATGCAGCACGGCAGGTCTTATCATGCGGGAGGAGGTCTGGTCGGGGCCTTCTTTGCCAACTACTCTGTTCGCTTTTTCGGCCTGGCGGGGGCCTATATTCTGGCCCTGCTTCTTCTTGCCATCTCTGTCATTCTCATCACGGAGAAATCCCTTCTTGAGAAGCTGCGGCAGGGCCAATCCCGTCTGTCTATGAAGGCGGAAGATACCGAAAAAGAGTACCGGATTCGTCGACAGATACGTCTGGAGGAGAAGAAGCTTAAGCGCGAGGAGCGCCTGGCAGAGCTGGAGGCCCGCCAGACCAAGGCGGCAGAGGACGCGCAGGCGGCCCGGGAAGCGCGCCGCAAGGCCTCTCGGGCCGCCATGCGAGACAGTGTGACAGTGACAGAGACGGAGGGCAAGTCCGGACGCTTTGACCGAAAGGTCGAGGGTGTGGACTTCAAGAATGCCAGATTAACGGCTCCTTTATCAGAAGAGGACAATCGAACAGATGAGGTCAGGGAACTACACATCAACATCTTCGACGAGTCCGATCCCGTCAAGGCAGACCGTGTCATGCTCAGCGCGGAGCAGGAGGCAAACCGCAGTCCCCTGACCCTACATAGCCGGGACAAGCAGGATGCAGGCGACCCGGAAGATCACTTTGGGGATGACTACGCGGATGCGGAACCCGTAAGTATCGAGCGAATCAAGGCAGAATCCACTTCGCCGTCTATGCAAAGGAAAGATTCTGATATTTTCGACTCTGATCTGACCGGAGCGGCTGGATCTCTGGCCGCCGTTCGGCATGAGGATCCCCTGCCGGATCCTGTCAAGTCCAAGCTTCCGCGGGAGGCCTATTCCTTCCCTCCGGTCAGTCTCTTATCCCGGACCGGCACCGGCAAGTCATCCAACCGCAGGTCCGGACTTGAGGAGACAGCCCGCAAGTTGGAGACGGTTCTTAAGAACTTCGGCGTCAATGCCCACGTGACCGATATCTCTGTGGGGCCGGCTGTCACCCGCTATGAGATTCAACCGGAAATCGGGGTCAAGGTCTCCAAAATCGTCAACCTGGCAGATGATATCAAGTTAAATTTGGCCGCCTCCGACATCCGCATTGAGGCGCCGATTCCGGGCAAGGCCGCCGTCGGAATTGAGGTTCCCAACAAGGAGACGCAGCTGGTGCCCTTCCGGGATCTCATGGAATCCCGGGAATTTCGCGGGGAGAAATCCAATATTGCCTTTGCCCTTGGAAGAGATATCGGCGGCAAGGTGATGATCTCCAATATTGCCAAGATGCCCCACCTGCTCATTGCCGGAGCTACCGGTTCCGGTAAGTCCGTCTGCATCAACACCATTATTATGAGTATCCTCTACAAGGCTCATCCGGATGATGTCAAGTTCATCATGATTGATCCCAAGGTTGTGGAGTTGTCCGTCTACAACGGGATCCCCCACCTTTTGATTCCGGTTGTAACAGACCCAAAGAAGGCGGCCGGCGCTCTCAACTGGGCTGTGCGCGAGATGACCGATCGCTATCAGAAGTTCGCCGAAGCCGGTGTTCGCGACATCAAGGGCTATAATTCTCATATCAAAGGCGGCAAGATCACCCATACCATCAACGGCCAGGAACTTGAGATCGCCACGGAGAAAATGCCTCAGATTGTGGTGATTGTCGATGAGCTGGCAGACCTGATGATGGTCGCTTCTTCTGAAGTTGAGGAGGCGATCTGCCGTCTGGCCCAGTTGGCCAGAGCGGCGGGCATTCACCTGATCATTGCCACCCAGCGGCCCTCTGTCAATGTCATCACGGGACTGATCAAGGCCAATATGCCCTCCCGCATTGCTTTTGCTGTGACCAGTGGAGTCGATTCCAGGACCATCCTTGACATGGTCGGCGCCGAGAAACTCCTGGGCAAGGGAGATATGCTCTACTTCCCCCAGGGGATACCCAAGCCCCTTCGCGTCCAGGGCGCCTTCGTTCCCGATGACGATGTGGCCAAGGTGGTTGATTACATCCTGGGCCACAACGAGAGGACTGAGGGGATGGAAGAGGAGATACAGAGGCAGATTGACGAAAATCCCGGTATGGTTGCGATTGACGGCAATGGCTCAGCCGAGGATGACCGGGATCCACTCCTTAAAGAGGCGGGCCGGATCATCATTCAGTCCGGCCGTGCCACGGCAGGCGGACTGCAGCGCCAGCTCAAAATCGGATTCAACCGGGCCGCCCGCATTATGGACCAGCTGGCCGAGGAGGGTGTGATCGGCGAGTCAGAGGGAACCAAGGCCAGAAAAGTTTTGATGTCGATGGATGAATTTGACCAGATCTTTCCTTTATAATGAATCTATCAGTGAGAGAATGCCGCTTATGTCAGGAGGTCGCCATGAAGACAGATATCCAGATCGCTCAAGAAGCCAAGATGCTTCCGATCCGTGAAGTTGCCGCGGGACTTGGCATCCGCGAGGATGACCTGGAGCTCTACGGCAAGTATAAGGCCAAGCTCTCGGACTCATACATGCAGAGTCTGGAGGGCAAGGAGAAGGGGAAGCTGATTCTCGTGACGGCCATCAATCCGACGCCGGCGGGAGAGGGGAAGACCACCGTCTCTGTCGGCCTGGGGCAGGCCTTCGGCCGCCTCGGCAAGAAGGCCATCCTGGCCCTGCGGGAGCCCTCCTTGGGCCCCTGTTTCGGGATCAAGGGGGGAGCGGCAGGCGGCGGCTACGCCCAGGTGGTTCCCATGGAGGACTTGAATCTCCACTTTACCGGAGACTTTCATGCGATCACCTCTGCCAATAATCTTCTGGCTGCCCTCCTGGACAATCATATCCAGCAGGGAAACGCTCTGCAGATTGATCCCAGGCAGGTGGTCTGGAAGCGGTGCCTGGATATGAATGACCGGGTTCTCCGCAATGTCGTCGTCGGACTGGGCTCCAAGGCGGACGGCTATGTCAGGGAGGACCACTTCGTCATCACGGTCGCCTCCGAGATCATGGCTATCCTCTGCCTGGCCCGGGATATGGCCGACTTGAAGGACCGCTTGAGCCGGATCATTGTGGCCTACAATTTGTCCGGAGATCCCGTCACTGCCGGCGATCTTCATGCGGTCGGAGCCATGGCTGCTCTCCTCAAGGATGCGATCAAGCCCAACCTGGTGCAGACCTTAGACCACACTCCCGCCCTGGTTCACGGCGGCCCCTTCGCCAATATTGCCCACGGCTGCAATTCAGTTCGGGCAACCGCAATGGGACTTAGGATGGCGGACTATGTCATTACAGAGGCAGGCTTCGGCGCGGATCTGGGCGCGGAGAAGTTCCTGGATATCAAGGCTCCCATGGCGGACCTCCATCCAGACTGCGTCGTCCTGGTCGCAACCATACGCGCCCTTAAGTACAACGGAGGTCTCCCCAAAGACCAGCTGACCCGAGAGGATCCGGATGCCCTCGCGAGGGGGATTGCGAACCTGGATAAGCACATCGAGAACCTGGGCAAGTTCGGCCTGCCCATCGTCGTGACCCTCAATGCCTTTGACACAGACACTCCGGCAGAGACGGATTTTGTTCGCGACTTCTGTAAGAAGAGAGGATGCGCTTTCGCCCTGTCTGAGGTCTGGGCCAGGGGCGGCGAGGGCGGGCTCGCTCTGGCTGAGGAGGTTCTTAAAACCCTTGCGGAGAAGAAGAGCAATTACCAGCCCCTCTATGATTCATCTCTTCCCATTGAAGACAAGATCATGACTGTTGCAAGGGAAATCTATGGGGCCGACCGGGTGGAATACAGCGCCACAGCCCGCCGTCAGCTCCAGAAGATTGTCGACATGGGAATGAACCACTATGCTGTCTGCATGGCCAAGACCCAGTATTCGCTGTCTGACGACGCCGCAAAGCTTGGACGCCCGGAGCACTTCGCTATTCATGTGAGGGAGATCTATCCCTCTGCCGGGGCCGGTTTCGTCGTTGCTGTTCTGGGGAATATCATGACCATGCCAGGTCTGCCCAGAGTTCCTGCCGCCAATCGTATTGATGTGACAGATCGGGGGGAGATCACCGGTCTATTCTGATCCGAGAGGCTTTCGGAAGAGGAGTTTATGGACAAGATCATTGACGGAAAGATGATTTCCGCACAAATAAAAGACGAAGTAAAAAAAGAGGCAATGGACCTGGCATCTCGTGGGATTGAGCCCTGCCTGGCCGTCGTGCAGATCGGAGATAATCCCGCCTCCTCCATTTATGTAAGAAATAAGCACCGGGCCTGTCAGGCCTGTGGAATCCGGTCTTTGGTCTTCCGCCTGCCGGAGGACTGCAGCCAGGAGGATGTCCTGGCTCAGGTCGGTGACTTGAATTCCCGCCAGGATGTGGATGGAATTCTGATCCAGCTGCCTCTTCCCGGACATCTGGACCGGGATGTGATTATTAACGCCATTGATCCGGCCAAGGATGTGGACGGATTTCTCCCGGAGAATCTGGGCAGACTGGTCATCGGAGAGGAGGGATTTCTGCCCTGCACGCCGGCCGGTATCCTGGAGCTGTTGCACAGAAGCAATATTGCAATCGAGGGCAAGCACTGCCTGGTTCTGGGCAGAAGCAATATCGTAGGCAAGCCGGTCGCCCTTCTCATGCTACAAGAGCACGCGACCGTCACGATCGCCCACTCCCGCACCGTAAATCTCCGGGAAATGATGCTTGCGGCGGATATTATCATTGTGGCTGTCGGCAAGGCGGACTTTGTCAAAGCGGCGGACATCAAGGAGGGGGCCGTTGTCATTGATGTAGGAATCAATCGGATGGAAGACGGCAAGCTGCAGGGGGATGTGGATTTCTCTGATGTGATAGACAAGGTCTCTGCCATCAGCCCCGTTCCCGGCGGGGTCGGCCCCATGACCATTGCCATGCTCATGAAGAACTGCATTCGGGCTACCAGGACCAGGAGAGGCTGATGGGGCCCAGGATACGGATTCTCTGCGTCGGCAAGATCAAGGAGAAGTTCTTTCGGGATGCCGTCGCGGAGTACGCTAAGCGGTTGGATCGGTACTGCCGGCTCGAGATCATCGAAGTTGAAGATGAGAAGACGCCGGAGGGAGCTTCCGCTCTCCTTGAGGACCGGATCCGAGACCGGGAGGGAGACCGACTTCTGGCCAGGCTTAAGGAGAGCGACTATGTCATCGCCCTCGCAATCGAGGGCAGGATGAGGACCTCGGTTGAACTGGCTGGACAGGTCGCCTCCCTCCTCCTGCAGGGAAAATCATCCCTTGCCCTTCTGATCGGAGGATCCCTGGGACTGTCGCCCGGAGTCCTCCGTCGGGCCGATGAGACCTGGTCCTTCTCCCCGATGACCTTTCCCCACCAGCTCATGCGGGTGATTCTGCTGGAGCAGATATACAGGACCTTTCGCATCAATCACGGAGAACCCTACCACAAGTAGAAAGGACGGAGCTTGAGTCTTATTGAAGGATCAATCGAAATTCCGGTAGAACATCTGGAGAACATATTCGGCCGGTTTGACCGCAACATCAAGCTGATAGAACAGGCCTTCTCGGTCAGTTTGGTCGCCCGGGGCGATTCCATCAAGATTGTAGGGCAGGGGGAGAGAGTTGCCCACGCAAGAGAGGTCCTGGCCTCTCTCCTGGCCCTGTCTGAGAAGGGAGAGGAGATCACGGAACAGAAGGTCCGCTATGCCATGAGCCTGCATGAGGACGGGATGGATCCGACCAAAGCTCTCCTTTCGGTCGATGGAGATGTCATTGCCCACACCATAACGGGAAAGCCGATCAAGCCAAAGACCCTGGGCCAGAAGGCCTATGTGGACGCCATACGGCAGAAGATGATTGTCTTTGGCCTGGGCCCGGCCGGTACCGGCAAGACCTACCTGGCCATGGCCATGGCCATTATGGCTTTCCAGCGGGAAGAGGTGGCCCGGATCATCTTGACCAGACCGGCAATTGAAGCCGGAGAGAAATTGGGCTTCCTGCCCGGGGACCTCCAGAGCAAGATTGATCCCTATCTGCGCCCCCTCTACGATGCTCTCTATGAGATCATGGGAGCAGACAGCTATCAGCGAAATTTGGAACGAGGCCTGATTGAGGTCGCCCCTCTGGCCTACATGCGGGGCAGGACCCTGGACAATGCCTTTATTATCCTGGATGAGGCGCAGAATACGACGCCTGCGCAGATGAAGATGTTCTTGACCAGGATCGGTTTTGGGTCAAAGGCGGTCATCACAGGTGATGCCAGTCAGAAAGACCTGACCGCGGACCAGAAATCCGGTCTGGATGTAGCCACCCGTGTCTTAAGACAGATTGATGATATTGCCGTCTGTCAGTTGACCGGAAAGGATGTCGTCAGACATCCTCTGGTCCAGAAGATCGTCACCGCCTATGAGGAGTACGAGAAGAAAGAGCAAGGGACGCGCCGGGAAGCCGCAAGAGACGGCAGCAAGGCAGATAAGAGAAGAAGAGGACGCAAGCAATGACCATTCAGTTGGAAGAAGAGTGCCAGGTCAACCTGCCTTTTGACTACGCGGCGCTTACCCATGCTGTTGTCAATCAGGCATTGGATTACGAGAGCTTTCCCTTTGAGGCGGAGATCTCAGTGACTCTGGTTGATTCGGACCGGATTCGCCGGATCAACCGGGACTATCGGCAGATAGACCGGGAGACCGATGTCCTGTCATTTCCCATGATTGACTACCCGGCCCCCGGAGATTTCTCCGCCATAGAGAAACTGGATGACTGTTTTAATCCGGACAGCGGAGAGGCCATGCTTGGAGATATCGTGCTCTGCATTCCCAAGGTCATCTCCCAGGCCGAGGAGTACGGGCATTCCGTCCGGCGCGAATTCGCCTTTCTGATTGCCCACAGTATGTTACACTTGATGGGCTATGATCACATGACAGATGAGGATCGGGCGGATATGGAGCGGCGCCAGGAAGAGATCCTCCGAGAGATGGGCATCCCGCGAGAGAATGAATGCGTATGAGAGAAGACCAGCAGAACAAGGTGAGAAGGAGCGACAGTTCCTTTTTGATGCAGGGATCGATTCTTGCCATGGCCTCCATTATCAGCCGGGTCATTGGCCTGATCTATCGAATCCCCCTGACCAACATTATCGGAAAGACCGGCAATGATTACTATGGCACTGCCTACGAGATCTACAATCTCCTTTTGATCATTTCTTCTTACAGCATCCCCCTTGCTGTATCCAAGGTGGTTGCCGCCAAGATGGCCAATCAGGACCACACCAATGCCTTTCGGGTCCTAAAAGGGGCTCTGGCATTTGCCTCCGTATCCGGGGGCCTGGCCGGTCTCGTTGTATACTTCGGGGCAGATTTCCTGACGGGAGAGCTCTTAAAGACTCCCTATGCGGCGGTTGCTCTCCGCATCCTGGCCCCTACCCTCTTGATTGTCGCTATTGTCGGAGTCCTGCGGGGCTTCTTTCAGGGGATGGGTTCCATGATCCCCTCCGCTATCTCTCAGATCATGGAGCAGGTAGCCAATGCCATCGTATCCGTTGTGGCCGCCTACAGCCTCTTTTCATTCGGCGGGCGCGTCGCGGCGGACCGGTCAGACCATCCTCAGCTGGCAGCGGCTTACGGGGCGGCAGGAGGTACGCTCGGCACAACCTTCGGATCCATTATGGCCCTGATGGTCATGCTTCTGATCTTCCTCCTCTTTCTGCCCGGACTCAGAAAGCGCATGGCAGAGGAGGAGACGAGAGCCGTCAGTCCCTATTCCGGGATTATGCGCACCCTCATTCTGACCATTGTGCCGGTTCTCCTCTCAACGACCATTTACAATATTGTCCTGATCGTAGACCAGGGGATTTTCAAGAATCTTGCCCTATATCAGGGAATCCCGCCCGAGCAGATCTCCGGCTGGTGGGGGGTCTATACCGGGGAGTACCGGGTCATCCAGAACGTCCCTATCTCCATTGCATCCGCGATCGGAGCCTCGGCCGTTCCGACCCTGACCATGGCCTTTCACGCCAATAAGATGGATCTGGTCAGAAGACAGCTTGAAAACGCCACCCGATTTGTCATGCTGGTTGCCTTCCCATCGGCCGTGGGGCTTGCAGTGCTGGCCAAGCCAATCATGCTCCTCCTCTTTCGAGATTCGGACCCCACTTCCGCTATGATGATGGTTGTTGGCGGACTTACCATTATATTTGTCTGTCTCTCTACCCTCTCGAACAGCCTTCTGCAGGGTATTGACCATCTGAATCTGCCGATCATCCACTCTGTGATTGCAACCCTGGCCCAGGCCGCCTTCCTGGTCATCGCCCTTTTGGTATTTCACATGGGCATCTACGGCCTCATTATGGCCTATACGGTGGACGCCCTCTTGATTTCCTACCTCAACCACAGGTCCATCATGAAGTACGCCGGTCCCAGGCCGCTCTTCAAGGAGACCTACCTGCTCCCCATGGCTGCCTCGGCGATTATGGGACTCGCCGTGTTCCTGACTTACCGGCTTGCCATGCACTTGCACAGCAACTTGCTGGCGACCTTCCTCTCTGTTGTCACAGGGGCCTTCGTCTACTTTATCGCCGTCATCAAACTGGGCGCGGTAAATGAAGCGATCCTGCTCAGCTTCCCCAAGGGAACCGTCCTGATCCGCCTCGCCAGGAAGATGCATCTGATGTGAGGATTCCTATGCCAAATTATGATCTGATTGTGGCCGGGGGAGGAGCCTCCGGCATGACAGCTGCCATTGCGGCCGCCTCCCTCGGCTCTTCCGTCCTGATCCTTGAGAAGAATGACCAGGTCGGAAAGAAGATCCGAATGACCGGCAATGGCAGGTGTAATTTCAGCAATTATGAGCAGGGTCGTTTCGCTTATCGCGGAGCGGACCCTGACTTTGCTGTCAGGGCGCTGCGTGAATTCGGTCTCCGGGAGACCCTGGACTTCTTTGCGGATCTCGGGATTATTCCCTACGAGCGGTCCGGCTGTCTCTATCCGGCAAGCCTGGAGGCGGCATCGGTTCAAAGAGCCCTGCATCATCGGCTGTCGGCACTTGGGGTTGAGATCCGAATGGGAACTTCCTGTCGGGGATTGATCCCTGCCCGCAGGAGAGAGAACCGCTATAAGGTCATGGCCCTTGACCTTACAGATCACAGCCCGCAGGAGTATTACTGCCGCAATTTCGTCCTGGCGAGCGGAGGCATGGCCGCTCCCGCCAGCGGATCGACCGGAGATGGTTACTATTGGGCCGAGAAGTTAGGACACAGGATCATCCCGCAGGTACCCGCCCTTGTTCCGCTCAAGTCTCCCTGGCCTCTCTTGGAGGACCTGGCCGGGCTTCGCTTCCGGGCAGAGATTCATCTGCTGGCTGACGGAAGGGAAATTGCCGGAGACCGGGGAGAGCTACAGTGCAATCGCGACAGCATCTCCGGGATTCCTGCCCTTCAGGTCAGCCGCCATGCCGCCTATGCCCTGAGGGATGGGGCTGAGGTCTTCCTTCGCCTGTCCCCCCTCCCCTGGCTCTCGGCGGAGGAGAGGAAGGCTGTCCTGGCCCAAGCGCTGACCTCCAGGCCTGAGGAGAGCCTTGGGAACTGCCTGCAGGGGATATTGCCGGGCCGCCTTGTCTCCCTGCTTCAAGACCTGACCGGCTATGGGCCGGACCGCAGGGCCGGTGACCTGGGAGAGCCGGCAAGAGAGGACTTAATCTGCCGCCTTCTCGCCATAGAGATCCCCATCTGCGGAGTCGGAAACTTCAAGCAGGCCCAGACCACTGCGGGCGGACTCGCCACAGACCAGTTCTCCTCTTCCTCCATGGAGTCTCTGCTTGCACCCGGTTTCTATGCTGTCGGCGAGGTCCTGGACATCGATGGGATTTGCGGCGGCTACAACCTTCAGTGGGCCTGGACCTCCGGTTACCTGGCCGGGAGAGCCCTTGCGAGAGAGAGGCATCTATGATTCAGCTGACACAAGTGCAACTTCCGATCTCGGAAAACCCAATGCGTGATAAAGAGGAGAGAAGATCCCTGCGCGCTAAGGCCGCCAAACTTCTCTCGGTCCCCGAGGAGACAATCGGAGAAGTGCGTATTCTCCGCAGGTCGATTGATGCCAGAAAGAAGCCGGTCCTCTTCTTCAGCTACCGGCTGGCCGTTTCCTGCAAGGGGGAGAGGGCCCTCCTGAGGCGCCATGCCCGGGACAAGAGGGTCAGCCTCTACCAACCCCGGACCTACCCGCTTCCAAGCCAGGTCGAAAGGAGGAATCTGGCCGGTGAGAAAGAGGGGGCTCCCCTTATTGTGGGGACGGGGCCTGCCGGTATTTTTGCCGCCTATCTCCTGGCCCTGGCCGGCTTGCACCCGCTTGTGATTGAGCGGGGAAAGAGGGTCGAGGACCGGCTGGCGGATGTTGAGGCCTTCTGGAAAACAGGCCGCATTGACCCGGCATCCAATGTCCAGTTCGGCGAGGGAGGGGCAGGCACCTTCTCCGATGGAAAGCTCAATACCCAGGTCCGGGATCATCTTGGGAGAAACCGCTTTGTTCTTGAGACCCTGGTCGCCTGCGGGGCTCCCGGAGAGATTCTCATTGACGCTAAGCCCCACATCGGAACCGATATTCTGGTTACGGTCATGCGCAATCTGAGGAATAAGATCATATCCCTTGGCGGAAGCTTTTCTTTCCGGACCCGGATGACCAGGCCGGTCCTTCATGACGGAAGAATTGAGGGAATCCTTGTCTGTGACGAGGGGTCTTCCACGGGCGAGGAGCGCTTGATCCCCTGCAGCCGACTGGTTCTTGCAATCGGCCACTCTGCCAGAGACAGCTTCGAGGCTCTCGAGAGGGAGGGGATTCCCATGGAGGCCAAGGCCTTCGCCCTGGGATTTCGCGTAGAGCATCCGCAGGAGGCGATCGACCTGGCCCAATATGGCAAACTGGATCCCTCCCTTCCCCCGGCCCCCTATAAGCTGACGAAAACTCTTGCTGACCGAAGAGCCATCTATTCCTTTTGCATGTGTCCGGGCGGCTATGTCGTCAATGCCTCATCGGAAGAGGGGCGCCTGGCTGTCAACGGCATGTCCTATTCGGATCGGGGGAGCCGCAATGCCAACTCGGCCATTGTTCTAACGGTGGGAGAGAGGGAGTTTGACATGAATGACCCTCTGGCCGGGATGCGGTATCAAAGACAAATGGAAGAGAGGGCCTATGCCCTGGGAGAGGGGGCGATTCCCCAGCAGCTCTGGGCCGATTACCTGGCTGACCGCCCCTCCCGGACCTATGGGGGATTCGCCTCGTCCTCCAAGGGTGCCTGCAAGCTGACCAATCTGCGCGGCTTCTTGTCCCGGGATATGGAGGAGGACTTGATAGAGGCCATGTCCTTCTTCGGCAGAAAGATTGAGGGCTTTGATTCCCCGGATGCCATCTTAAGCGCCGTGGAGAGCAGGACCTCCTCACCGGTCCGCATCCTGCGGGATGAGACCTTCCAGTCCAAGGTCAGGGGACTCTATCCCTGCGGAGAGGGAGCCGGCTATGCGGGCGGCATCAGCTCTGCAGCCATGGACGGGCTCAAGGTGGCCGAGGCGATCATAAGAGAGTATGATAGGGAATGCCTTAGCTAATCGTCCCGGGCAGGCATTGATCATGAACAGAGAAGAGTTTCTATGCTGACTTATTCTGATTTGGAGAAAAAACCCGCGCTCCTCAAGGACCTGACGCCCATGATGGAGCACTATATCGCCACCAAGAAGGAGAACCCCGCCTGTATCCTCTTCTATCGACTCGGGGATTTCTACGAGATGTTCTTCGACGACGCCATCACCGTCTCAAGGGAGCTGGAGCTGACCCTGACCGGCAAGGCCTGCGGCCTGCCCGAGCGCGCGCCCATGTGTGGCGTTCCCTACCATGCCGCAGAGTCCTATCTCAACCGTCTGGTGCAAAAGGGCTACAAGGTGGCCATCTGCGAGCAGCTGGAGGATCCGAAGGAGGCCAAGGGCATGGTCCGGCGGGGGGTGATCCGGATTGTGACTCCCGGGACCAACATGGATGCTGGCTCCCTGGATGAGGGGAAGAACAACTACATCCTCAGTGTGGTCTATGTCGGCAACATCTTCGGTCTGGCCGCGGCAGACGTCTCCACCGGAGATTTCTATGTCACGGAACTGGATTCTGAGCAAAAACTCATGGACGAGCTGTCCAAGTACCATCCGTCGGAATTGGTCTGTAACGACTCCCTGTCCATGTGCGGAATCGACCTGGAGGCCCTGAGGGACCGCTTTCACATGGCGATCAGCCCGCTGGAGTCCTACTACTTTGAAGAAGAGGCTGCATACAGTTTGCTCCGGGACCACTTTCGGGTCCTGGACCTGACCGCCCTGGGCCTTTCGGATTTCTCGATCGGAAGCATAGCGGCCGGTGCCCTGCTCAAGTACCTGACCGAGACCCAGAAATCGGACCTGGCCAATATCTCAAGCATCTCACCCTACCGGGGCGGCAGTTTTATGATCATTGATGCCGCTACCCGCCGCAATTTGGAATTGGTTGAGACCCTCCGGGAAAAAGAGAAGCGGGGGTCCTTGCTCTGGGTTTTGGATAAGACCAAGACAGCCATGGGAGCCCGCCTGCTTCGCTCCCGCATCGAGCAACCCCTGATCAATGAGGAAGAGATCAACAACCGCTATGATGCCCTGGAGGAAATGCTCTCGGACATGGTCAGCCGGGAGGAGATCCGGGAGTACTTGAATCCGGTTTACGATCTGGAGCGTCTGATTACAAGAATCACCTATCAGACCGCAAATCCAAGGGACCTGGTCGCATTCGCCTCCTCCCTGGCCGCCTTGCCGGCAATTCGAAGTCTTCTGGCAGACTATTCCTCGAAAAATATGAAGAAGATCCTGACCGATCTGGACCCCCTAACCGATCTCAATGAACTGATCCATGCCGCAATTGCCAATGATCCTCCTCTCTCTGCACACGACGGCGGCATCATCCGGTCCGGCTACAATGAGGAGGTTGATCGGCTCAGGTCAGCGGCCACGGACGGAAAACAGTGGCTGGCAGACCTGGAGAAAAAGGAGCGGGAGAAGACCGGAATCAAGAATCTCCGGGTCAAGTACAACCGGGTCTTCGGCTATTATCTGGAGGTCACCAACTCCTATCTGGACCTGGTTCCTGACTACTTCATCCGAAAGCAGACCCTGACCAATGCGGAGCGCTTCTACACACCGGAACTCAAGGAGTTGGAGAACACCATTCTCGGTTCCGCGGACCGGCTCCTTGTCCTTGAAAATGACCTGTTTCGCCAGGTGCGGGACACCGTCGGAAGGGAGGTTGTGCGCATTCAAAAGACCGCCAAGGCCATTGCCGCTCTGGATTTCTACCAGTCCCTGGCGAAGGTGGCCGAGGACAATCGCTTCTGCAGGCCCAAGCTCAACAGGAGAGGGGTCTTGGAGATCAAAAAAGGACGGCACCCTGTCGTTGAGAAGGTTCTGAAAGAGGGGACCTTCATCTCCAATGATACCTATCTGGACAGCAAGAGCCATCGCCTCTCGATCATTACCGGGCCCAATATGGCAGGCAAATCCACCTATATGCGGCAGAATGCCATCATTGTCCTCATGGCCCAGGTCGGGTCCTATGTGCCGGCGGAGTCCGCCAGTATTTGTGTTTTTGACCGGATCTTCACCCGGGTCGGCGCATCGGACGATCTGGCAAGCGGGCAGTCCACCTTCATGGTGGAGATGAATGAGGTGGCCAATATTCTTCGCAACGCAACACCCAAATCCCTGCTCATCTTAGATGAGATCGGAAGAGGGACATCCACCTTCGACGGACTCGCCATCGCCTGGGCCATGGTAGAGTATATTGCCAACAGCCGGCTGATCGGCGCCAAGACCCTTTTCGCCACCCACTATCATGAGCTGACCGAGCTCGAGGGGAGAATCGAGGGTGTCAATAACTATTGCATTGCGGTCAAGGAAAACGGAGACGACATCGTCTTTCTCCGAAAGATTGTCCCCGGAGGGGCCGACCGAAGTTATGGAATCCAGGTTGCCAAGCTGGCCGGGGTTCCCGATGGGGTCATTGACCGGGCCAAGGAGATCTCCAAGGAGCTGTCGGATAATGACATCGCCCTGATTGCGAGAAATATTCTGCCGGATACCGGGGGCATTGGCCGGAAGACCGGCTCCCCCCTCGATGAGGTCGATATGGGACAGATGAGTCTCTTTGACACCCTTGAGGATGACGATATCATCAAAGAACTCCGCGATATGGATATCTCCAATCTGACACCGCTTGAGGCCTTAAACAAGCTCAACGGGCTGCAGAACAAGGTCAGAAACCGCTGGTGAGATCCGACTTGGATTCTACTCGGCCGGATCATACTTGATGAATCATAGGAATACAGGAGAACGGAATACAGAAGAACATGGAAAGACAAGACATTGCACTTTTAAGTCAGGAGACCATTGACAAGATCTCCGCGGGTGAGGTTGTGGAGCGGCCGGCTTCTGTCGTCAAGGAGCTGACAGAGAACGCCATTGATGCCGGGGCGACAGCCATTACGGTTGAGATCAAGGAGGGGGGAATTGACTATATCCGGGTGACGGATGACGGATGCGGCATCCCCAGAGATCAGCTGGCTCTGGCCTTCCTCCCCCACTCCACTTCCAAGATTCGATCTTCCGAGGACCTCCTGACGGTTCACTCCCTGGGCTTCCGGGGGGAGGCCCTCTCATCTATCGCCGCCGTCTCCAGAGTCGAGCTGATCACCAAGGTCGCATCTGCCCTGACCGGCTTTCGCTATGTGATCGAGGGGGCCAGAGAGGATTCTCTGACGGAAATCGGGGCTCCGGACGGAACGACCTTCATCGTGCGCCAGCTCTTTTACAACACGCCTGCACGCAGGAAGTTCCTCCGCGCAGGAGTCACAGAGGGAAACTATATCGCGGATATCATGGAGCGGCTGGCCCTGTCTCACCCTCAGATCGCCTTTCGCTTCATCTCGAACGGCGGGCAGAAGATGGCGACAGCGGGCAAGGGAAGTCTCTCGGATGCCATCTATCAGATTTACGGGCGGTCTGTCGCCAAAGAGATTCTTCCGATCCACTGTGAGAGAGAGAAGTACCGCCTGGACGGTTATATAGGAAAGCCCTCTATGACCAAGGGAAACCGCAACTTCGAGAATTTCTTCATCAATGGCCGCTATGTCAGAAGTCAGCTCCTGTCCAGGGCGGTCGAAGAGGGCTATCGGGGCTATATGATGCAGCACCAGTATCCCTTCTGCGTCCTTGAAATGACCTTCCCGGACGGCAGTGTGGATGTCAATGTCCATCCCACCAAGATGGAGGTTCGCTTTGACGATGCGGAAGATGTGCGTGCCGGTCTTAGTTCCGCGATCTCACAGAGACTTCTCATGCGGGAAGATATCTCGAATATCCCCCTTCAGAGTGATCCGGCAACCAGTCATCCTGCTGCTTCTGCCAAGACAAGCGGGGCTGAGCCCTTTGAGCGGTCCCGCCTGGAAGAAATCCGCCGTCAGGTCATGGAGGATATCCGTAAGGACACCCCCTATGAGAGGCAGTATGATCGGCCGATCCGGACAAAGGCAGCTGATACAGAGGATCCTCTGTCCGGGAGAGAGCTAAGAGAGGGGCCGGCAGACCGGTCCGAAGCCTTGAGGCAGAGTGCTGCCGGCGGCCTGCGCGATCTGCCGGCGGATATGCCAGAGGCAGTCAGCTGCCATCAGCCGCGATTCTTCAGTCAGGAGGCCAGGGAGGAGTTTCGTCTGGTCGGTCAGGTCTTCGGCACCTATTGGATCATCCAGTATGGCGACAAGATGTATATGATCGACCAGCATGCCGCGCACGAGAAAGTGCTCTTTGAGCGGACCATGGCGGGCATCAAGAATAAGACCATGACCTCCCAGTTGATATCCCCGCCCATCATTGTCAGTCTGTCTGCCTTGGAGGAGGAAGCCTTCAGGAAATACGCAGACGCTTTCTCAGAGATCGGTTTTGAACTGGATCCCTTCGGGGGCAGAGAGTACGCGATCAAGGCCGTGCCCGCCAACCTCTTCAATCTGGATCCCAGGGACCTGTTTTTGAATATGATCTCCAAGGCCTGCGATTTCCGGGGAAATGAGTCCTCGGACCTGATCCTGGAGAGAGTGGCGTCCATGTCCTGCAAGGCCGCTGTCAAGGGAAATCACCAGCTGTCTCTCGCCGAGATCAAGGAATTGATTGCGGAGCTTCTGACCCTGGAGAATCCCTATCACTGTCCCCACGGCCGCCCGACGATCATTTCCTTCAGCCACTATGATCTGGATCGCAAATTCAAGAGGATCGTCACATGAAGCCATTAATTGTCATTGCTGGTCCGACCGCTGTCGGGAAAAGCGATCTCGCGATCCGGCTGGCCAAGACGATCGGGGGGAGCATTATTTCCGCGGATTCCATGCAGGTCTACCGCGGCATGGATATCGGGTCAGCCAAAATCAAGAGCGAGGAGATGGACCGGATCCCCCACTATCTGATCGACTGTATCCGGCCGGACCAGGCCTGGAATGTGACCATCTTTCAGAAAAGGGCCAGGGAGGCCATGGGGGAAATCTACGCCTGCGGCCGAATCCCGATCCTGGTCGGAGGAACCGGCTTCTATATTCAGGCCCTGACCAGGGACATTTGCTTTACTCCGGTCAGAGAAGACCCTGAATTCCGCCGGGAGATGGACCTTTTGGCGAGAGAAGAGGGCGAGAAGGCCCTGCACGACCGCCTATCCCTGGTCGATCCCGAGGCCGCAGCGCAGATTCACGCCCACAATGTCAAGCGAGTGATACGGGCCCTGGAGTTCTATCACACAAGCGGCCAGAGGATCTCTGACCACAATGCGAGAGAGAGGGGCAAGAAGAGCCCCTATCAACTGGCTTATCTGGTCTTGACCCAGGACCGGCAGACCCTCTATGACCGGATTGACAGGCGGGTCGACCGCATGATGGAAGAGGGACTCTTAGAGGAGGTCATGGCCCTCAAGAGGGCCGGATATCACAGGGGCATGGTCTCTATGCAGGGGCTTGGCTATAAGGAACTCCTGAGCTATCTGGACGGGCAGATCTCCCTGGACCAAGCCGTCTATGAGATCAAGAGGGACACGAGGCATTTTGCCAAGAGACAACTGACCTGGTTTAAGAGAGAAGAGGACAGTATCTGGATTGATAAGTCCAGGCTTGGGAATGACGAGGATCTCGTCTTAGACAGGGTCCTTGAGATTTTAAGAGAGAGAGACATATATGGATCAGACGCAAGAGATGTACGATAAGCTGGGCATCAGCCCCCGGGTCTACAACTATGCCCATCGGGTTCTCGATCAGATGCGAGACCGCCTCGATGCAATCGACCGCATGACAGACTACAACCAGATGAAGGTCATCGCCGCCATGCAGAAGAACCGGGTTTCCGCCGAGTGCCTGGGCGCCTCCACCGGTTATGGATATGACGATCTGGGAAGAGACTGCCTGGAGAGAGTCTACGCGGATTGTTTCGGCGGAGAGGATGCCCTGGTTCGTCCCCAGATTACCTGCGGAACGCATGCGCTGGCCCTTGCCCTGATGTCGAATCTGCGTCCGGGAGACGAGCTCCTCTCCCCGGTCGGCAAGCCCTATGACACCCTGGAAGAGGTGATCGGCATCCGCCCCAGCAGGGGCTCGCTGGCAGAATATCAGATCAGCTACCGCCAGGTCGATCTCCTGGAGGACGGGAGTTTCGATTATGACGGCATCCGGGCCGCCATCAACGACAAGACACGGCTGGTCACCATCCAAAGGTCCAAGGGCTATCAGACCAGGCCGACCCTGTCCGTAGAGAAAATCGGTCAGCTGATCTCCTTTGTCAAAGAGATCAAGCCCTCCCTCATCGTCATGGTGGACAACTGCTACGGGGAATTTACAGAGATCAGAGAACCTCTGGAGGTCGGGGCGGATATGATGGTCGGATCTCTGATCAAGAACCCGGGCGGTGGCCTGGCCCCGGTCGGCGGCTATATCGTCGGAAGGAGGGACTGCGTCGCGAACGCCGCCTACCGGCTGACCTCTCCCGGACTCGGCAAGGAGGTCGGGGCCTCGCTGGGAGTCATGCGTGATTTCTTCCAGGGCTTTTTTCTGGCGCCGACTGTCACGGCCTCCGCTCTAAAGGGGGCAATCTTTGCCGCCAGGCTCTACGAGGGACTCGGTTTTCCTGTTGTTCCCAACGGGACCGAAGCAAGGCATGATATCATCCAGGCAGTAACCTTCGGCAGACCCGAGGGATTGATTGCTTTCTGTGAGGGAATCCAGGCTGCAGCTCCTGTAGATTCCTATGTCAAGCCGGAGCCCTGGGACATGCCGGGCTATGACGACCCGGTCATTATGGCTGCCGGAGCCTTTGTCCAGGGGTCCTCGATCGAGTTGTCCGCCGACGGCCCCCTTCGTCCCCCCTACACGGCCTATTTCCAGGGTGGCCTGACCTGGCCCCACGCCAAGCTCGGGATCATGATGTCTCTGCAGAAAGTCTATGAGGCGAATCTTGTGACCGATCGTCAATTATGCTAATATGATTTTGGCTGACCGATGATATCGCTCTTGTGCAGGACCCGTGAGGCAGGCATGAGAAGCAGGAATCATTTTGACAATAGATACGCTGACAATGCGCCGGATCGAAAGCTGGACCGCTATGGCGCTTCGGCCTTGACAGATGCGGAACTGGTTGCCGTTCTTCTTCGGAGCGGGACGAGGGACTGTGATGTCTTGGCTATGGCCGAAGGGGTTCTCAGGCTCAGACAGGGCTCGCTGGCTGATCTGGTTAATATCTCTGCGGATGAGTTGATGCGAATTCGCGGGATCGGACCGGTCAAGGCAAGAGAACTCAGTTCTGTCTTCGAGTTGTCCCGGCGAATCGCCAGCAATACCAGGCGAAGGAAGTTGAAATTAGCTGATACACCCTCTATTGCAGGCTATTATATGGAACGGCTGCGACACGAAGACAGTGAACTTCTGGTTGCGGCTTATTTTAATGTGAAAGATGAGCTCGTCTTCGAGTCAGTGATCAGCCTGGGCAGCAGTGACAGGACGGATTTTCCCATCCGAAAAATCTATTCTCTGGCACTCCTTCACCATGCCAGTCAGCTGGTCCTGCTCCACAATCACCCCAGCGGAGATCCCATGCCGTCTCAGGCCGATTACCTGGCTACCCGGGAGGCCAAAACGGCAGGACAGTACCTCGATATTGTCTTAAGAGACCATATTATTATCGGAGACCACCGGTACTACAGCTTCCGTCAGGGAGAACTGATCTAGGAGGAAATCATATGAGTAACGCTTACGGCATTGATCTCGGAACCGGAAATCTGAAGATCTTTTCCAAGGCTTCCAACGATATTACCAACATCAAGGATACCATTGCCCTGGTCAACCACAGGCAGATGTACTCCTATGGCGACGCCGCCTATGCCATGTATGAGAAGGCGCCGACCAATATTGATGTATCCTTTCCGATTGTCAACGGGGTGATTGCCGACTTTGACAACATGCAGGCCATGATCTATGAGGTCTTGGAGTCGGATCTCAAGGCCAATATAAAGCGGAGCGATATTGTCGTTGCCGTTCCCCATGATATTACGGAGGTGGAGAAGAAGGCCTTCTTTGATATTTTCGCCAAGGCCAGAATCAAGCCCCGGTCCATTCGCATCTGTGAGAAGCCTCTGGCGGACGCCATCGGGATGGGAGTGGACGTTAATGAGCCAAAGGGCGTCATGGTGGTCGATATGGGGGCGGACACGACGGAGATCTCGGTGGTGTCCCTTGGCGGGATTGTTATTTCCGAACTCCTCCCTATGGGCGGAAATCGACTGGACAACTCCATCGTCACATATATTCGGCGCCAGTATAATCTGATCATCGGGAGAAAGACCGCCAGGATGCTCAAAGAGGAGATTGGGTCTGCCATTGGGGATGCCAAGGAATCCCTCATGGTGGTCGGAAGAGATGTTGTCTCCGGTCTTCCGATCGAATTCGAGGTGAACGCCCAAATGGTCTTCGAGGGAATGAAGGATGACCTCCAGAATCTTGCGACAGCGATCAAGCTGCTCCTGGAGAAGGTCCCCCCGGAACTGGCCAAGGATATCGTGCACGAGGGCATCTATCTGACCGGAGGCGGTTCCAAGATCCGTTCTCTGGACAATTTCATTCAATCCATCACCAACATCAGCATGAACGTAGCCGACAGAGGAGAGGAGACCGTGGCCATGGGCCTAAGTCTCGTCGTGACAGATGACCACTACTCCAAATTCGGCTATGAGATGAAGTCAAGAAAATTCAACTAGGATTTGATTCATGAAGAGACGAAGACGCAAAGCTTTATCCGGTCGTTTTATTTTCATATGTCTGCTTCTGATCTGCGGCCTTATGCTCTTTGCCGGCTACTCGACCGGTTTTAGCGGAGGAGCTCTGAACAGAGCTGTCTCTGCCATCTTCCTCCCCATGCAAAGGGGCATTGACTATATTGGGAGTCATATCTTGGTCAATGGCCAGGAGGCCAGGTCCAAGGCGGCACTGATTGAGGAAAATCGCAAGCTGAAGGACCAGCTCGCCAGTGCCAGAGAACAGATCAGCCAGCTGCAGAGCCAGCAGACCCAGCTCGCCGATCTCAAGAGTCTCTACAAGCTGGACCAGTCCTATGGGCAGTATCCCAAGACAGCCGCCCATGTGGTCGCCAGAGATTCGTCCAACTGGTTTAACTCCTTCACCATTGACAAGGGCACATGTGAGGGGATGAAGGTCAACATGAATGTCCTTGCCGATAAGGGTCTGATCGGAATTATCGTGGAGACCGGCCCCCATTACTCGATTGTGGATACCATTATCAATGATTCCACCAGTGTTTCCGCCCAGGTCTCCGACAAGGGCCAGAATCTGATCACGACCGGGTCGCTCAAGGATATGACCGAGTCCAATGTCATCCGGATCAGTTCTCTGGAGGACCCGTCCGCAAGCGTGGCGGCAGGAGACTCCGTCGTAACCTCGAATATTTCGGATAAATATCTGCCCGGAATATTGATCGGCTATGTGACCGACTTGACCGATGACTCCAATAAACTAACCCGGTCCGGAAGCCTGACCCCGGCGGCTGATTTTAAAAATCTGCGGGAGGTTCTTGTGATTACCCAGCTCAAGGAGACCGGCGACCATGAATAAGTTTCTGAGGCAGGCCTTCTGCCTTCTTGCGGCGGGGCTGATGATTCTAATCTGTCTTGTTTTGCAAATGGGGATTCTCCCAAGCCTCCGGCTTGGAATTGTCATGCCTAATCTGATGGTGATTCTGACTTCCAGCTCCGGCTTTATGCGGAATCAGAAAGAGGGGATGATCATGGGCTTTTTCTGCGGACTGGCCCTGGATCTCTATTCCTCCCAGGTCTTTGGCTACTATGCCCTGATCTATCTTTTGATCGGAAGCATAAACGGCTTCTTCCGTCATCTCTTCTTCGGAGACGACTTGAAAATGCCGCTGATTATGATTGCGGTCTCAGACCTGATCTACGGGATGATGGTCTATTTCAGCGCCTTCTTCTTCTGCGGAAGGGAGGATTTCTTGTTCTATCTCTTGAATGTAATGATTCCCGAAGCGGTCTATACCTGTGTCGTTTCACTTTTCATCTGCCCCCTGATTTACCGGATCTACCGCCGGATGCAGGAGGATAAGCAAAGGAGACCGAAACTTGGCTGATTTTGTCGGAAAACTACGCACTCGTCTGGCCGGATCCCGATTGTGGGTTCTTCTGGTCCTCATGATGCTCTTTGCCTCCATTCTGCTGACGAGATTATTCTACCTGCAGATCGTTCGCGGGCCTTACTACCAGAATAACTACAAACTGCGGATCGAAAAAAAGCAGCTGATCGATGCCTCCCGGGGAAATATCTACGACCGAAACGGGAATCTCCTGGCATACAACAAGCTAGCCTATGCCGTTGTCATAGAAGATACCGCCTCCTACAAGAGCAGCGCGCAGAAGAACTTGGCTCTGAACGAGGAACTCGCTCAGATCATTCGAAAGATCAAGGCCAACGGAGATCACATCAAGAACAACTTCAACATCTTCATTGACGGAGGCGGCCAGTATCAGTTTTCTGTTGAGGGGTCCGCGCTGCAGCGCTTTCGGGCAGATATCTACGGACGGTCGGATGTCAACGGCCTGGCCTATAACAAGAAGCTCAACTACGATGAATCCCAGGCGAGTCCGGACCAGATCATGGACTATCTGATCGACAAGCGCTTTTCCATTGACCGGAATGCCTATGACAAGGAGACCGCCTACGAAATTGCCATACTGCGCTTCGAGATGAGTCTCAACTCCTATCAGAAGTACATCGCCACGGAGATCGCCACCAATGTCTCCGATAAGACAGCCGCCTATATCAAGGAGAATTCCAAGTCCCTTCCCGGCGTTGATATCAAGGAGACAAGCATCCGCAAATACACGGATTCAGAGGCTTTTTCCTCTGTAATCGGCTACACGGGAACCATCTCCACGGATGAATTTAACGAGAAATCCGAAAAGGACAAGACCGTTGCGATTACGGACCAGGTGGGCAAGGCCGGCTTGGAACAGGCCATGGATGACCAGCTGACCGGCAGGAAGGGGAGCCGGACCCTGTATGTCGACAGTGTCGGGACCCCCCTGCAGACAGGGATCTCCCAGGATCCTGAGGCCGGCAATGACGTCTACCTCTCCATTGACAAGGACCTGCAGGTCAAGACCTACAAGCTCTTAGAGCAGGAGGTGGCGGGCGTCATTCTGACCAGGATGAGCAACAGCAAGAAGGTCAGCACTGATCCCAATGCCGGAAATCACGCGGATAAAATCCTGCCGGTATATGACATCTATGTGCAGCTGGTCAACAATCATCTGATTGATACCGACCGGCTGACCGCAGATGATGCCAGCGACCTGGAGAAGTCTGTGGCCGAGACCTTCCGCGGTCACCTGGATCACAGTCTGGATTCCCTTAGGGACCAGCTGGCTTCCGACTCCGGCGTCTCCTACAAGTCTCTTGGAGATGAGGGAAGGGAATACGCCTCTTACATAGTCAAAAGACTCAAGATTGACGGCATTCTGAACACGGACCGAATTGACAGCAAGGATCCCATCCAGGTCCGCTGGTCGAACCAGGAGATCTCCGTCAATGAATACCTTACATACGCTCTGAAGAACAACTGGATTGATATCAGCAAGGTATTGGGCCTGTCCAAATATCTGGATACCGACCAGGCCTACCGGGGACTTGTGGACTATACCCTGTCTCTCTTAAGGGACGATCCTGACTTCGCCGCCCTGTCCAGAAAGTACACCATCTTAAATGATGAGGTCTCTCCCAATGCCCTCTGCGCCATCCTCTATGATCAGGGTTTCCTGGCTAAAGACGACGCAACGAGAAATGCCCTCGCATCCGGAACATTATCGGCCTATGGATTTATCCAGTCCAAGCTGCGCAGTCTTGAGATCCGGCCCGGCCAGCTTGGACTGCATCTGTCGACTGCCTCGGCGGTTGTCACCGATCCGGGAAGCGGAGAGATTCTGGCCTGTGTCTCTTATCCCGGCTATGACAGCAATCAGCTGGCGAACGCGGCCAATACTTCCTACTACAAGAAGCTGACCCGGTCCTCATCCAGGCCTCTCTTTAACTATGCGACCCAGCAGAAGACAGCGCCCGGCTCAACGCTCAAGCCCGTCACGGCGATTGCCGGTATTTCCGAGGGGGTAATCACAGGCTCTACCATGATCCGGGACGAGGGAGTCTTCACCAAGGTATCAAACCACCCCAAGTGCTGGTCATATCCGACCTTCACGCACGGAACGCTCAATGTCCAGGAGGCAATCCGCCACTCCTGCAACTACTTCTTCTATGAAGTGGGATACCGGCTGGCTTCAAAGACCAGCGGAAGCTACAATGACGGGGCGGGGATCAACCTGCTCCAAAAGTACGCTCAGATGTTTGCGCTTGACCAGAAGACGGGGGTTGAAATTCCCGAGGCAGAGTCCACGATTGCCTCCCAGTACCCGGTCATGGCGGCGATCGGTCAATCGGACAACAACATGACCACCATCGCTCTGGCCCGCTACGCAACGGCCATCACCAACAAGGGAACCGTCTACAATATGACCCTCCTGGACCATGTGGCGGACAATAAGGGCAATGTCCTGAAGACCTATCGCCCCACGGTTCATTCCCGGATCGACTCGGTCTCAGCGGACACCTGGAACTATATCCACACGGGAATGAGAGAAGTGGCGACGGATATGTCGTCCATGCGCAATTTCTCCATTCCCATCGCCGGCAAGACGGGAACAGCCCAGTCCTCGACCAGCACGGCCTCACATGGCCTCTTCATCGGATTCGCCCCCTATGACAGTCCCAGAGTCTGTCTGGCCGTGCGCATCCCTTACGCCTATGAGTCCTTCTATGCGGCGGATGTCTCTAAGGACATCATCGGCTCTTATCTGGGCGATGCCAAGTCTAACGAGCTTGTTGGCACAGGAGCCATTCAGGCGGGCAGCAGCGGACATGGAGACTGATACGGGCACAGAGATGGATGATCGTGAGCTCAGAAAAGGAGAGCGAAATGAAGCAATCAGTTGTTATTAAGAGCAGCAAGTATGGGATCACTCTGTTTTTGAGTGATCAGATCCCCTTTGAAGACCTGATTCGGGATATCTGCCGCAAGTTCCACGACAGCAAGTCCTTCTTCGGGGCAAGCAGCTTTGCCCTGGGGATTGAGGGGAGAAAGCTGTCTGCCCGGGAGATCCCGGTTGTCATAGAGGCCATAGAGCTCAACTCCGATATTCATATTTCCATGCTGCAGGATACAGACCCGGAGACGGACAAGATTCTGGTCAAGTCGATAGAAGAGGCCGGTCTGAGGAATATCTATAAGAACGCCATGATTATCAACGGGAGCGTCCGCAGGGAGCGGGAGATCTGCTCCGACACAAGCCTCATCGTCCTGGGAGACCTGTCCGCCAGGGCCAGCCTTCGGGCAGCCGGCAATGTCATCGTTATGGGTACTCTTTCCGGCCGGGTTGTGGCGGGATATCCTGACAATGACGACTGTTACATCGTCGCCAATCAGTTCGACAACAGGGATCTGACCATCGGCAAGATCAGCGGGATCCCGGTAGAGGAGAGGAAGTGGTCCCTTCGCGCCAGAAAGAGCCGGAATATGCCGAGAGCAGTCGCTGTTTTTGAAGGACAGCTGATCATGGAGCCCCTCTCCAGCGGTCTTGTCCCCCAGTTGACCGGACGTAAGCTCAAGGAAGGCTGAGTATGTTTCATAACATCTTTCGCAATTATCGGCTCAGGGACTACAACTTCAAGCTCTTTTTCTCCGTCCTTGCCATAACCCTGATCGGGATCTTCGTCATTGGCTCTGCCAACTCGAATTTCTTCAACCGGCAGCTGGCCGGACTGGGGATCGGTGTAATTGTCATGGTCGGTATTTCTCTGGTGGACTATGACTTTCTGCTGAACTTCTCCGTCGTCTATTACCTGCTGACCTGTGCCTCCCTGGTCGCCATTTTCTTCTTCGGAAAGACGACCGGCGGAGCGACCCGCTGGATTCGGATCAGCGGCTTCCAGTTTCAGCCATCGGAACTGGCCAAGCTCTTGCTTGTTCTCTTCTTCGCCAAGTACTTCTCCGATCATTCCGATGATCTAAACGAGTACTGGAGACTCCTGATCACAGGCCTTCTGGTCGCAGTCCCCCTTGTCCTGATCCTAAAGGAACCGGACTTGTCCACCAGCATTGTCACCTTTTTGATCATAGCGTCCATGTTGTTTATCGCCGGATTAAGTCGTAGAATAGTAGCTGTAGCGCTTGGCATTACGGTCCCCTCGATTTCTCTTTTGATCTTCTATATCTACTGGAGAGGACCTGCCATAGCGGACCGGGCCGGCTATCAGGTCAAGCGCATTCTCGCCTGGCTCCGTCCCAATGAATTTCCGGAGACTTCATACCAGCAACAGAATTCCATTATGGCTATTGCCTCCGGGATGTTTTTCGGCAAGGGAATTAACAATACCGCGGTTGATTCTGTCAAAAACGGCAATTATATCTTGGAGCCGCAGACCGACTTTATCTTCGCTGTAGCGGGAGAGGAGCTGGGTTTCATCGGGTCGATGCTCATCGTAGGTCTGTTGTTTTTGATCGTCTATCTGTGCTTTACGACCGGAGCCAGAGCTAAGAACTTATCGGGCAAGCTGATCTGCATCGGCGTCGGCTCCCTGATCGGCTTTCAGACTTTCGTAAATATCTGCGTCGTATCGGGACTCATGCCCAATACCGGCCTTCCCCTGCCTTTTGTCTCTTACGGGCTGACTTCCCTTGTCACTCTGTACTTTGGCATGGGCCTGGTTCTCAATGTCGGTTTACAATCCGGCCATCGAAGAGGAGGTTTGCGATTTTGAATATCGGACTGATCGCGCATGATGCGAAGAAGAAATTAATGCAGAATTTCTGTATCGCCTACCGGGGGATTCTGAGCCAGAATGATCTCTATGCGACCGGAACAACCGGCCGCTTGATCGAGGAGGTCACAAATCTGAGTATTCATAAGTACCTGGCCGGACACCTGGGCGGTGCCCAGCAGCTGGGAGCACAGATCGAGCAGAATGAGATGGATCTGGTGATTTTCCTCCGCGACCCCCTGACGGCCAAGTCCAACGAGCCGGACATCAATCCCATTGTCCGCGCCTGTGACACCAATAATATTCCCCTGGCCACCAATCTGGCGACCGCGGAACTTCTGATTAAATCACTGGATCGAGGAGACCTTGAGTGGCGTGAAATGTACAGGTAAGAAAATCATATCCCTCCTTCTTCTGGTCGGTCTTCTGGCCTTGACTTCCTGCGGCAATGCCAGTCGGCAGGCAGACTATAAGCTTATGGAGACGTCGACGGACTATCATCTGACCGATTCGGGACGGGATTATCAAAGTCTGCTCTCGGGAGATCTTACGATTCCCCGGATCGATGACGTCAATACTGCGACCAATCCGGACGCATCTGCCGTTAAATCCGCCCTGGTCATCAATGAGACCAGCGGCCATGTCCTCTACAGCAAAAAGGCGAATGATAAGGTCTATCCCGCCTCCATGACCAAGGTCCTGACCTTTCTGACCGCCATGCGCTATGGTCATCTGTCCGATCGACTGACCGTATCAGAGAACGCCCTGCAGCTTATGACCGGATCTACCATAGCTGGTCTTCGCGTCGGAGACCAGATCAGCCTGAAGGAAGCCCTCTACGGAATGATCCTCCCCTCCGGCAATGACGCTGCCATTACAATCGCAGAAGGGGTCGGCGGTTCTACCGGTCAATTCGCGGAGCTGATGAACCGGACGGCGGCTTCCATCGGGGCAACGCACACGCATTATGTGACGGTCAACGGGCTCCATGACGACAATCATTACACGACGGCGAATGACATGTACTTGATCTTTCATGAAGCCTTAAAAGAACCTCTCTTTCGCGAGATCATCGCCTCCTCGACCCATGTCGGAGAATTCCTGTCCGCCGGAGGCGCCGTTAAGAAGCTCAGCTGGAGGAATACCAACCGCTATCTTCAGGAGACCGTCACGGCTCCTTCCGGCATCCGGGTCATCGGCGGGAAGACCGGGACCACAGACCAGGCCGGTGCCTGCTTGGTCCTGCTCTCCAGGAATTCCAGGAATGAGGAGATCATCAGCATTATTTTCAAGGCCAATAATCATACAGCCCTCTACAAGCAGATGAATCATCTTCTGGAACTCTATGGGCAAAAGAGATAAGACAGCGTGACTTATTGTACTTTTAAAGACCATATACTATAATTTTTCTTAGGAAATACAGATCATTGATATGTATTGGAGGGGTGAATATGGTTGAAATAATTGCAGGAGTCAAGGGTACCGGGAAGACCAGACGCATGCTGGATTCCGCTGAGAAGTCTGTTGGAAGCGTCGATGGACTGGTTGTCTATATCGACAAGAGCGACCAGCGGATGTTAGAGCTCAGCTCGAAGATCCGGATGATTGATATGAGTCGTTACCCGGTCTCTAATTGGGATGGCTTTGTGGGCTTCCTCTGTGGCAGCTTGTCCCAGAACCGCGATATCCAGAAGATCTATCTGGATTCCTTCCTGGCCATCTCGCACATCTCTGAAGATGATGACATCATCAAGGCGATTGCATTCTTGAAGCGGGCGTCCGATCGATTTGATGTTGACTTCGTTGTAAGTATTTCAAAGAATCCGAGTGAGCTCCCCGATGAGCTGGGAGACCTTGTCTCAGATTGAAGGTGATTCGGTGACATGGAAGTTACCGATCTCGTATCCGGTGGGGGTGGCAGATGCGGCCCCCGCTTTCCATGTATGTAAGACAGAGAGAACAAAATGGCCAAAGTCACGCGCTTTCATCGAAATATCCAAATGAATATCGGGCTGATTGTGGGCATTATCATTGTGATTTATGTTCTCTTTCACATGTTCAGCTACATCACCAAGAAGCATGTTGCCATCTACCAGGTCAACAGCGGCACGATCTCCAGCAGCAGGCATTATGAAGCTCTGGCCCTGAGAGAAGAGATCCTGGTCCGGGCGGATGCTGACGGGCAGATCTATCACTTTAAGTCCAACGAATCGCAAGTCGGAAGTAATTCTGTCATTTACTCTCTGGATCAGAGCGGAGACATTCAGGACCTTCTGAACCGGACCCCCATGGATGCAGCGTCGCTCAGCGAAACAGAACAAAAGCAACTGGTCCATTCCCTGAGCGACTATGTCAAGACAGGAGATAATAACCGATTCTTCAAGATTTATGATTACAAGAATCAATTGGAGTCCAGTCTCTTTGATTCCTTTCACCTGGCGATCCTGGACAAATACAAGGATCAGATTGAGGCCGCGCAGAAGAAGCAGAGCTTTCACACTTACCGGGCTCCCTCTCCGGGCCTCCTTGTCTATTCCACCGATGGGGCCGAGGACCTGCGTCTGGACAATTTCACAAGGGATTCCTTCGACAGCTCGAGACTTGATTCCAAGGACCTAAAGACCGTATCCTCGGTCAAATCCGGGGACCCCGTCTACAAGTTGGTGACCTCGGAGCAGTGGAAAATGCTGGTTGAAATTGATGCCGAGACGGCCTCGATCCTGTCTGACTCGCCCAATGTGGAACTGGTCTTTGACAAGGACAAGCGGTCCAGCTGGGCCAAGACCTCCATCATCGAGCGCTATGGAAGAAAGTATCTGACCCTCTCCCTGGATGATTCCATGGAGCGCTATGCCGATCTTCGCTTTATTGGAATCAATCTCAAGCTCGATCGGGCCTCCGGTCTCAAAATCCCCCTTTCTGCCATTGCCAAGCAATCCTTCTACAAGATCCCCAAGACCTATTTCTTCAAGGGCGGCAACAGCAATGAGCTGGGCCTGCTCAGAAAGAAGGGGAACGGACATGAATTTGTTGTGCCGACCATCTATGCGGAGGACGAGAATGACTACTTTATCAAACAGGACCAATTGCAAGGAAATGATGTTCTGATAGAGCAAAACAGCGACAAGACCTGGCAGGTCAACAGCGTGTCGGAAGACCTGACCGGCGTCTATAATGTCAACAAGGGCTTTGCTGAGTTCAAGCCCATTGACATACAATTCCAGAATAAAGAATTTGCCATTGTCTCATCGACAACCTCCTACGGACTTGTCCTCTACGATCGGATTGCCCTTAACAGCAGTCAGATCAAAGAGGGAGACATGGTGCAGTAAAGAGAAGAGGGTGAAAGATGCTTGTCGAAAATTTAAAAATCGTCCAGGCCAATATTGCAAGAGCCTGTGAGAAGGTAGGGAGAGATCCCTCTGAGGTGACCCTGGTCGCTGTCTCCAAGACCAAGCCTGCATCAGACATCAAGGAGCTTTACGAGCAGGGACAGCGTGATTTCGGGGAGAATTATGTTCAGGAGTTGACAGAGAAGATCTATCACCTGCCAAAGGACATCCGCTGGCACATGATCGGTCATTTGCAGCGGAACAAGGTCAAGTACCTGGCCAGAGCTGCCGGATCCATCGCCCTGATTCACTCTGTCGACACCTATCGGCTCGCCGAGGAAATCAATATTCAGGCCAAGAAGAACAAGACCGTCATTGATATCTTAATCGAGGTAAATATTGCGGATGAGGACTCCAAATTCGGCATCAAGAGAGAAGACGCCATCGCTCTGGTTAAAGACATCGCCCGTCTTGACGGGGTCCATATCAGGGGCCTGATGACCTCAGCGCCCAATGTCCGGAATGCAGAGGAGAACCGGGCCTATTTTCGCTCCATTAAGGCCCTTGCGGTTGACATCGATTCCCGAAACATTGATAATGTTGAAATGGATGTTCTTTCCATGGGAATGACCAATGACTATCAAATCGCCATCGAAGAGGGCGCCACTATGGTGCGGGTCGGTACTGCGATTTTCGGCGCGAGAGATTATCATAAATAAGAGGTGAATTTATGGGGTTTTTTGATAAGATGTTGGACGCAATGAAGCTTTCCGACGAAGACGACGAGTACTACGACGATGACATCTATGAAGAGGAGGAGACTGGTCCCAAGAAGGCTTCCTTTCGCCGCAAGAACGCTTCCGGCGAGGAGACATCCGCTGAGGATACAGCAAAGCCGGTCTACCGCCCCTCCAAGATCACTCCCATGCGGTCTGTCAGACGGGGAACCGGTTCCGGAATGGAAGTCTGCGTGATCAAGCCTGCTGTTTTTGAGGACTCCAAAGAAGTCATTGATACCATTTTGTCCGGAAAACCGGTCATCATGAACATGGAGGGTCTGGATCTCTCCCTGGCCCAGAGGGTTATTGATGTGGTCAGCGGAGCCTGCCTGGCCCTTGAGGGAACACTTCAGAAGGTCTCTTCCTATATCTTCATTGTCACTCCCGCAAGCGTTGATATCTCCGGAGACCTGCAGGGACTTATGGATTCCTTTGATATTTCCGGTATTCAGACCGGCTTCTGAGATTCGAATCACTCACAGCGCCTTGAACTTCGCTTCAGGGTGCTTTTTTTGGAGTTATTATGCATTACCATCGACTGGATGTCACATATGAAAACAAGCATTCCTATGATATTGTAATTGAGGATTCATTCTCTGCCCTCTCGGATGAAATTGCGAATCTTCCAAGGACCTATCGAAGGGCCTGCATTGTCAGCGATTCCAATGTCTGCGGCTTCTACCTGGATCAGCTGAAAGAAAGTCTGGCCGGAAGCTTCTGCCAGATCTGTCATTTTATCATTACGGCAGGGGAGACGAGTAAGACCCTGGCGAGCGTGGAAGCGCTCTATGAAGAGCTTGTGAGAGAGCGTTTCGACCGCCATGACCTTCTGATTGCCCTGGGCGGAGGTGTAGTCGGGGACCTGACCGGCTTTGCCGCAGCGACCTATATGCGGGGAATTGACTACGTCCAGGTTCCGACCAGTCTCCTGGCCCAGGTGGACTCCTCGATCGGCGGCAAGACAGGCGTTGACTTCGGCCACTACAAGAACATGGTCGGGGCCTTCAAGATGCCGGTCCTGGTCTACATCAATATTTCCTGCCTCAAAACCCTTAGCCCAGACCAGTTTACCTGCGGCATGGGAGAGGTGATAAAGCATGGTCTGATTCGAGATATCAGTTATTATCAATGGCTCAAGTCATCTTCCGACAAGATCAAGGCGAGAGACCTGCGCGCACTTGCTCAGATGGTCTATGTCTCCACCGATATCAAGCGCAGGACCTGCCAGGTCGATCCCAAAGAAGAGGGGATTCGGGCCCATCTGAATTTTGGCCATACCATTGGGCATGCGGTTGAGAAACTCTCTGATTTTCGCCTCTATCACGGCCAGTGCGTCTCCATCGGCTCGGCCGCCGCGCTCTGCTTGTCCAGGAAGCTGGGGGGGATCAGTCAGATTGAGATGGAAGATGCCATCCGGACGCTTGCCCTGTTTGACCTTCCGGTCTCCCTTGATCCGAAATCCTATCCGCAGATGACACGGGAGTCTATTCTTTCCGCCATCAAGTCTGACAAGAAGATGGACGGAAACCGCATCAAGTTTGTCTACCTGCGGGCCATCGGACAGGCTGATACCTATATGGATTTCACGGATGATGACCTGCGCGGGGCAATCGATTTTGTTTTATCTTCATCCTCTCTCTGTCAGGAGATCTGAGAACTATGAATCATACCGACAAAAAAAGTATTCTGCCCCTGCGGCTTTCCGCCTGTATCTTCATCCTCCTTCTGATCGCTCTCGATCAGTGGACGAAGCTAGTAGCTGTTCATAAATTGCAGGGAGGAGATATGGATCTCATTCCCCGGGTCCTGAAACTGCATTATCTCCAAAACACCGGTGCTGCCTTTTCCTTCCTGGAAGGTAAGCCCCTGTTTTTTCTGATTCTGACCCCGGTTCTGGTCCTATGCATCTGCGCCTTCGCTCTCTCTACCCCCATGAAGAGAAGATTTCTGCCCCTGCATATCATCTATATGCTTCTGATCTCCGGCGCCCTTGGGAATCTGATTGACCGGGTCGCAAGGGGCTATGTCACAGACTTTATCTATTTCTGTCTCATTGATTTTCCGGTCTTTAATGTCGCAGATATCTATGTGACCCTATCCATGCTGGCCCTGATTCTCTTGGTTCTATTCTACTATCAGGATCAGGAATTGGAAGAGATTCTGCCCTGGCGACGCGGTCACTGAAACCGGTGCAGAGGATTTGCCGTATGCAGAAAATGATGATCAGCTGCGGGGAAGAGGAGAAGGGCGTCCGGATCGATCGCTATTTGACCGACCGGCTGGACGGGCAATCTCGAAGCAGCATTCAAAAATTAATTGAAGAGGAAGAGATCCTGGTGAACGGAAGTCCCTGCAAGGCAGGCTATAAGCTCTCTTCGGATGACAAAATCTCCGTCTGTATCCCGGATCCCATTGAACCGGAAATTCTGCCGGAGAATATTCCCTTAGATATTCTCTATGAGGACGACCAGGTCCTGGTCGTCAATAAGCCCAAGGGAATGGTCGTTCATCCCGGTCCCGGTCACAGTACGCAGACCCTGGTCAACGCCATCCTGTATCACTGCAAGGGGAGTCTGTCCGGGATCAACGGCATGGTCCGGCCGGGAATCGTCCACCGGATTGACATGAATACGACCGGGTCTCTGATTGTATGCAAGACCGATTACGCCCACCGGATGATCGCGGATCAGATCAAAAATCACACGGTCCGCCGCGTATACCGGGCCATCGTATATGGCTATATGAATCCGGAAGATGGAACAATCAATACTGTGATCGGAAGAGACCCGAGAGACCGCAAGAAAATGGCCGTCGGAGTCAGAAATGGCCGTCGGGCCATCACCCACTACCATGAACTCGCCCGACTCAAGAACCGGTTCTCCTATGTGGAATTTCAGCTGGAAACCGGCCGCACGCATCAGATCCGGGTCCACATGGCCTCCATCGGCCATCCCATTCTGGGGGATGATGTCTATGGCCCCGCCAGATGCCCCTACCGGCTGACGGGCCAGACCCTGCATGCCATGACAATCGGCTTTATCCATCCGACCAGCGGCGACTATATGGAATTCTCCGCCCCCCTGCCTGCCTATTTCCGCAAACTGCTGGACCGACTTAGTCCTTCGGATTAATATCGGAATTCAGATTCCTGTCTCTACGGTTGAAATCAACGGCGTCTGCGGCCTGACGCTTGTGTTCATCCTCAATGGCCGCATAGTAGTCAATGGTCGTATTGATATTTTCGTGTCCCAAGACATCTGCCACCAGGCGAATATCCCCCGTCTCCCTATAGAGGGCCGTCCCGTAGGTGGAGCGGAGTTTATGAGGAGTGATGTGCTTGCCCGGAACCGCAATTCTCGAGTATTTTCTGACCAATTTCTCGATGGCGTCCACGGAGATCCGCTTGCCCTGCATGGAGTAGAAGAGGGCCTCCCGGTCACTCTCGACCGGGTTGACCGCCTGCCGTTCGCCCTCCATATAATCTGACAGGGTCTCATGCACCGCTTTTCCGAAATAGATGACATCCTGACCCCCGCCCTTGCGCACGATCAGAAGACTGTTTTCAAGCAAATTGACGTCTTTTTTGTCCAGCCCCCGGCACTCGGATACACGCAGGCCGGTATTCAGGAGGAGGGTCAAGATGGCAAGATCTCTCTGCTGCGTCTTGAGGCAGAATTTGCGCTGCCGGTCGGACATCTGCTCGTTCCCGATCCGGATTGCGTTTAGAATATCCCGGACCTCATAATTGTTCATGCGGACAATGTTCTTGTCCTTTTTGAGCCTTGGCATGGCCACCAGGGCCGTCGGATCATCGCTGATATGCTTGTGAATCAGCTGATACTTGTACATACCCCGAAGGGCGGACATCTTGCGGGCAATGGCCTTCTTGCCGTTTTCATGGTACTCGCCGTCCACATTCAGGGACAGATAACGCTGGTACTCAAGGATATCTTCAGACTGAATCCCTTTCAGAAGGTCCAGATTCATGGATTTGGGCGGAATATCTCTGAGCTGGGGGTTTTTCTCCCTGAGGAAGCGCAGGAAGGTCAATAGATCATAGGAATAAGAAATCAGGGTGGATGTCTGTGTAGTGACCTCCTTGGAATAGATGAAGTCAACGCAGAAATCCGGAAGCTGATCCAGCAAACCGCGCAGCTTGAGTGTCATTTTTTTCTGTCTGTCTCTGTAGTATTCCGAATCACGTGCCATTTGATTTCCTCGCAATTGTTTCTCATCAACCGCATAAAAGCATTAGTCCTGCCAAAAGCAATTCTATCTAACGGAAAAACAGATATTTATCCGCTAGATTTATAGATCTAGTTTACTACTCTTACAGGCCATTGTCTACTGAAATCCATGAAAATCCTCTCAATTCCCGCGAACAATTCCCGTAAATGCAAGCAAAGACCGAGACTTCCAAACTCCCGGAAGCCTCGGTCTCAACTCTCCTGTGACATTTTCCAATAAGCTAAAGCGACCTATTCCTGGTCGACATAGGTCGGAATGACCAGGGACATTCCCGACCGGATATTCTGGCTGGTCAGATGGTTGATCTCTATGACCTTATTCACATATTGTCGGCGGCTCACACTGGAATCCCTCTTGTACTGGTCCGCAATCTTATAGAGGCTGTCTCCCTGATTGACTTCGATCGAGCAATAGACCTCCCGGTAGGTCTTCTCCTGAGACGCGGACGCCGTCATGGGCCGGTTCAGAATAAACAGGACGGACAGCCCGATCAATAGCATAATGAGAAAAATGGCAAGCTTCATCCTGGTCCTCTGAGCTCTTGCCCTGTAGCGATTATTCTTACTTCTCATATATCCCTCCTGTAAGAGCGTTCCCTTGCCCGCTCCCATATCAACGCTTTCTGTTCGATAATTTGTTCGGAACAACTGTTCGATTTGAATCATACCAAACAGGCGTTTGGCTGTCAAGTAAAAATCGAACATATTTTTGCGAATATGTGTTTGCTTTTTGCCCCGTGTTTTCTTATAATAATAGTAATTTGATTCGAACATACTACTCTTGCATTCGGGTTGGGAGGCATAAGAAAGGCTATGGCTTACGGAAAGATCACTGACAAGCAGATGCAGATCCTGGAGTACATCAAGAATGAGATCCTGAACTCCGGCTATCCTCCGACGGTCCGCGAGATCTGTGATGCGGTCGGACTCAAGTCTACCTCTTCTGTCTTCGCCCATCTGGAGAAGCTTGAGAATAACGGCTATATCCGCCGTGATCCCACCAAGCCGAGGGCCATTGAAGTCGTCGATGATAATTTCAATCTCACCCGAAGAGAAGTCGTCAATATTCCGATGGTTGGCCAGGTAGCTGCCGGTCAGCCCCTTTTGGCCGTCGAGAACATTACCAACTACTTCCCCCTTCCTGCAGAATTTACCCCCAAGGAACAGACCTTCATGCTCAAGGTCAAGGGGGAGTCCATGATCAATGTCGGGATTTTCGACGGGGACTTCATTATGGTTGAGAAATGCCCTACTGCCCGCAATGGAGAGATCATTGTCGCTCTTGTCGATGATTCCGCCACGGTTAAGACCTTCTATAAGGAGGCAGGACATATTCGTCTCCAGCCGGAGAATGACGACATGGAGCCGATCCTTGTTCCGGACTGCCAGATTCTCGGCAGGGTATTCGGGGTTCTGAGACTCTACTGACTGCTCGCTAGTTCCAGTTTTGGGTTCATCAGCCCATTCATGCTAAAATAGCTGCCGGATTTCCAGTCAAGGGAATCCGGCAGCTATTTAAGTTTTTCGATATCCATTGTTCCTTAACCCGATTTTTCGGAAGGATCTGAGGGGATCACATTCTCATATTAGAGTTCATCGACAGGGACTTCTCTCCCATCGGTCCAGATCCGCTCTAAGTCATAGAAGAGACGGTCCTCCTCCGAGAAAATATGGACGATGAAGTCCTCATAGTCCATCAGAATCCAGGTGGAGTTGCGGTTCCCCTCCAGCTTAGGTTGCCTTAAGCCCAGGTCCTTCATCTTCTGTCCCACGGAATCCTCCATGGCCTGGAGCTGGCTCTGATTGGACCCGCTTGCCACGATGAAATAGTCGGCGATGGTTGAAATCCCCCGGATATCGATAATTCGTATATCCTCAGCCTGCTTCTCGTCCAGGGCCTCATATGCGGCCTTAACCTGCTCTTCAATCTTCATTGGAATCTCCTTGTCTGTGTGATGTCCTGGTATGCCTTTAAGGTCTGTCTGCTGCTCTGATCAATCTCTGCCTTGCTCGCCTCCAGGAAAGCAATCGTATCCTCTAAAATCATGCAGACAGCCAGGTCCAGGTCATGGAAAGCCACCTGCCGGATATCGGCCAGGCGGGGGGCCCGGTCGCGACCGGGCTCGATGTAATCGGCCACGAAGATGATCTTGTCTAAAAGCCCCATGGCCGGGCTACCGGTCGTGTGCAGGCGAATGGCCCGCAGGACCGCAGGGTCATCCACGCCGTAGACCTCTCGGGCCAGGTGGGCGCCCACTTTCGCATGAAGTAGCTGGGGAGCTCTCTCCTCCCCTTTGCTAATTGGAATCCCCTCCTGGCAGGCAATCTCTCTTAGCTTTTCATTGGACAGGTTTTTGGCGCAGTCGTGCAGGAGTCCGGCAATCCGGGCCTTTTGCAGTGGATAGCTGTGGGCCATCGCCAGGGCGCATGCCGTGTGCATGACACCCAGGGTGTGCTGATAGCGATGAGTGCTCAAGGACTTGGCAAGATCCCTCTCGATTGCCCCGATATCATAGGTGTTCTCCTCCCGATAGAGGGCGTGCTCCCTGATATAGGACAGGACCTTCGACGGGACATAGGGGGACAGGTCTGCCCCCTCTCCTTCCATCTGCCGGATCTTCGAGGAGGAGATGTCGATGCGGCCACAGTCGAGGATCCGGAAGGACCCGTGATATCTCTGCGACAGGGCTCGGATCTTATCTCTCAGTTCCTGTTGACAAGGGGCTGAGTCCGTCTCAGGGAAGCGAGACCACAGGTCCTTGGAGGACTGCCCCTGCTTCCCCTCCCGGGCCGCAAGCTGCCTGGTCAGAGTATCTGCCTGGTCAGGGCTAATCTGCCTGGATGCAGCGATGGCATGCAGGGTCTCCTCGGGACTGCGGCAGGCAACCAGAATGGTGGCCAGTTGGCAGATCCGGTCCGGCTTGGCCCAGCTGAAGAAGAGGTCCAGGGAATCCTCTCCGATGATGTAATAGAGTTCATCCTCCGGGAACTGTCTCTTCAACTCCTCCAGGGTCAGGTAGCTATAGGATTTCCCTGCCCTCCGGATCTCCCAGTCGCTCACCCGGACGCCCCGCATGCCCTCGACTGCCAGCTGGCACATCCGAAGCCTGTCATAGCGCCCCAGAGAACCGGAAATACCCTTGTGGGGAGAATCTCCCGTCGGGATCAGCCAGATCTGGTCCAGATCAAACTGGTCTCTGGCCTGGCGAATCATATTCAGATGCCCATTGTGAATGGGGTTGTATGTCCCACCCATCAATCCAATCTTTCGCGTCATCTGCTACTCCATTTACAAGCCAACTGCCTCCTCATCGAGCAGATCGATCCTCAGCTTCATAGTCGGGGCAAGTCGATCTTAGACCTCCTCATCCGGGCAGGTCGATCTTGGGCTTCTTCGAGGGACGATAGAGGATGATCATCTTCCCGATCACCCGAACGACCGCTGCATGAGACCGGTCTGCCAGCATTTCGGCGATCTCTCTTGGGTCGTCGAAACAGTTTTTCAGCACATGGATCTTGATCAGTTCCCTGGCCTCTAGGGCCTCATCGACAGACTGAACCATCTCCGGCGTCAGAGAGGCCTTTCCGATCTGCAGAATCGCATTCAGAGCATTGGCCTGAGAAGACAGGTAGGCCCTCTGCTTATTGTTAAGTGTCAGCATATTCACTCCTTATAATAGGCAAATGTAAGCCCGTACATACGGACCGTATCGCCCTCCTGAATTCCTCTGGCCTCAAGATCCCTTAAGATGCCCTCTTTCTTCAGGAATTGCTGGAAGAATACGAAGCCCCGCTCAGATTCCAGGTTCGTGTAGCCAAGCATTTTGTCGATCCTGGGGCCTTCGACTACATACTCACCGTCGCTGTTGACTTCAACTGTATAGGCTTCTTCCGGCCGGACCATTTCATTGGGATCGAACTCAACCTCATAGGTGATCGGGTCCCGGGGCAGGGTCGAGAGAAGCTCTGATACCCTGTAGAGGAGTTCCCTGACCCCCTTTCCTGTGGCGGCGGAGATACCGAACACCTCCATTCCCTCTTGGGAAAACGCCTCCCGCAGCCGAGAGAGGATCTCCTCTCCCCCATCCGGGCAGACATCCAGCTTGTTGGCGGCAATCAGCTGTGGCTTCTCGAGGAGTTTGGGATTATAGGATTCCAGCTCATGATTGATGGCCCTGATATCCTCGATGGGATCTCTCCCCTCCACGGAGGCGGCATCAACAATGTGGATCATGAGCTTGGTCCGCTCGATATGGCGGAGGAACTGATGTCCCAGGCCCAGTCCCTCGGAGGCTCCCTCAATCAGACCTGGAATATCGGCGATGACAAATCCGCCCCCTCCATCCAGGTCCACAACCCCCAGATTGGGATTTAAGGTTGTGAAGTGGTAGTTGGCGATCTTGGGCTGGGCATTGGTCACCCGGCTCAGGAAGGTCGACTTGCCGACATTCGGGAAGCCAATGAGACCCACATCCGCGATGACCTTGAGTTCCAGGATGACTTCTATGGAGATGGCTTCCTGGCCGGGCTTGGCGAATTTAGGAGCCTGCATGGTGGAGGTGGCAAAGTGCATATTCCCAAGGCCCCCCTCGCCGCCGCGCAGGAGGACCATCCGGCGGTTCTTCCCCGACATATCCGCCATGACCTGACCGGTCTCGGCAGACCTGACAAGCGTGCCTGCAGGAACCTTGAGTACGATATCCTGCCCGTTCTTGCCGTGGCAGCGCCGCTTGCCTCCCTCTTCTCCATTGCCGGCGACAAACTTGTGCTTATGGCGGAAGTGATAGAGGGTATTGATTCCGTCATCCACTTCCAAGATGACATCTCCTCCCTTGCCGCCGTCACCCCCATCAGGGCCGCCGTTGGGCACAAACTTCTCTCTGCGGAAGCTGACGTGCCCATCTCCTCCCTTGCCGGAGGCAATCAGGATCTTAGCGCGATCTGCGAACATAAAATTCCTCCACTTATCCGAGGGAGCGACTGCCCCCATAAAGCGTTTGCAAAACTGCGTGATATATGAGCATCATAGCCCATATTTATATTGGGAACAAGAAAAGACCGGAAAAGCAAAAAGCAACCACCATAGATCGCATATGCATCTTCCATGCAAGCTCGAAATATGGTGGTTGCCTCATCTGGTTACACAGTCCCTCCGGCCGTCTGCCGATTACTCGGCATCTGCGACGGGATAGACAGAAGCGACCTTCCTGTCTCTTCCCTTGCGCTCGAAGCGGAGTACGCCGTCAACTTTGGCGAAAAGGGTGTCATCACCGCCGATACCGACATTCTGACCCGGATGGATCTTGGTGCCGCGCTGTCTGTACAGAATATTGCCGGCCTTAACGTGCTGTCCGTCTGCTCTCTTGGCGCCAAGCCTCTTGGACTCGGAATCTCTGCCGTTCTTGGTAGAACCGACTCCCTTCTTATGCGCGAAGAACTGAAGATTCATCTCTAACATGGTTCACACCTCCTGTGTGTCAAGTGAAACATAAGTCTCACCATAGCTATCTGCAATTTGTTGTATTCCCAAAAGCAGGGCTTTCATCAACAAGTGACTGTCGTGCGAAACAGTGTCCGTGAACTGAAAATCGATCATCCCGCGCTCGGGATCTCTTCCGACGGAAAAACGATCCTCCGTGAAAGCCTCGATGGCATTGATCGTGTTCATGGTCAGGGCGGAAACCGCGGCGCAGACAATATCATCCGTCTCGGCATACTCCGCATGCCCCAGCAAGTAGAGCCTTTGAAATTCACCCTTCTGTTTTGTGACAGTAACTGAAATCATGGCTGTCAGCCGTTGATCTTGTCGATCTTAACCTGCGTGAATGCCTGTCTGTGACCGTTCTTCTTATGATAACCGGTCTTTCTCTTATACTTGTAGACAATCACCTTGCGGGCGCGGCCATTGCGAAGCACAGAGGCCTCAACACTTGCGCCTTCAACCGTCGGGTTCCCAAGCTTCAGTCCGTCATTGTTGACAAGAAGAACCTGGTCGAATGTCACCTTCTCACCGGCCTCAGCGCCAAGCTTCTCAACAGTAATGATATCCCCTTCGGATACCTTGTACTGCTTACCACCGGTAGCAATAATTGCGTACATACCTGTACCTCCTGCTCAATACGCCAGTTTTGGTGTCCCGGGCCCATCCCGGAAGCTTCTAACCGAACTGTGCGACATACTGGATTATATTAGCACCCTCCCTTGCATCTGTCAAACTTGCCCGGCAATCCGAGAGCAGACAGATGTCAGCGGACGATCCGGCTGGTCAGAAGGAAGATCAGCGGACAATCCGATAGTAGATCCGGCTGGTCAGAAGGAAGATCAGCAGATAAATAAGGGCAAAGACTCCGGTTACGATTCCAAGCCGGACCATATAGAAGGACATGTTGTTGACACCAAAGAGAATCAGAAGATTGGACATGATCTTTCCCGCGGCCAGGCAGTGGATGATCGCAACGGCCAGGGGGGCAAAGAAGAGCCATACGATCTGACTGGCTGCGGTACTCCGGATCAGATGGTCAGACAATCCCACCTGCTTCATGATCTGGTACTTCTCCCGGTCCTCATAAGCCTCATTGATCTGCTTATAGTAGGTGACCAGAATGGTTCCGATCATAAATACCAGGCCGACCAGAAGGCCCAGGAAGAGAAAACCGCCATTCAGAGTATAGACGGCCTTTCTTGCATCCGTCTGATTTTGGGAGATGAAGTTATCGTGAGTCAGCTTCTTGACCGCCTGATCCAGGGCCTCTGATCGATTGGATACATTCCATGCGTAGTAAGAGTAGATGCTGGTTCCCATGTCTTCTTTCGCAAGCAATTGCCGGCTTGCTGCAAGCATAGCCTCCCGGTTCGGGAGAACGAGGTAGACATAGTCTACGGATAAGCTTGACTGCACCATGGTTTTGCCCGGACGAACCCGATAGGTCTCATCTCCGATTTTCAGACCGCCGGTCTCAAGCATCTCGCTTCGATTGCTGTAGATCAGTGCCTGATCCTGATCGAGCTTGACGTCTGTCCCGAAGTATTGGTTGTACTCATCGAGCGTTCCGAATACAACGAAGCCGACTCTAAAGCCGTCCTTTGGGCTGGCGAGATTCGCTCCGTTTGCGGGGATCGGCTTGATTTCCTGCTTGGAATATAAGATCGCTTTCATAAATTGCGTAATATGAACTCCGTCCTTTAGGTCGGAATATGCTTCCGTTGTCCTGCGGGCCATTTTCTCCACCTCATTCGCCCAATTGTTGAGGTCATCTGGGCTAGGAGGCTCAAGCGAAACCTGGATGGAAGTCAGCTCATAATAGCGGTCGTGCATGATTCCATTCGCGTTCTTCTCCATATTTGCATAGAGGGCGAAGACAACAGAGAGGGTCAGGATGACGCCGCAGGACATGACGGCCATAGAGGCAAGACCGACTGCATGGGATTTCATCCGGTAGAGAAGGCCAGAGATATTCAGGAAATTTCTGGCCTTGTAGAAGGACTTCCTCTTCCGCCGGAATTTCAGGTAAATGATCGAGAGGGACACGAAGAGGCAATAGGTAGCAAGGATGACTGCCAGGACAGCAGAGACGATTTGCATCACGGCAGCTAAGAAGCCATCGACATGGAGGGCCTGATAATAGCCGAAGGCCAGGGCCGCAAGGCCGATGACCAGAAGAATCCAGTTGGACCTCGGCTCTTTTTCCCCCCTCTTCTCTCCTGAGAGGAGGGCCAGCGGGGCCTTGGACCGGATTTTACTGCTGTTGATCAGGAAGAGGAGAATAAAGAAGGCCAATTCCCAGAGCAAGGTCATCCGCAGAGCCTTCCCGGAGAAGGGATAATGCATCAGATTCACGCCGGTGTCACGCATCAGATGATTTAGGCCGGCGAAGACCAGCTTTCCGAAGACAAATCCTCCCAGGCTGCTGATGAGACTAATGGCAAGGAAGAGAATTCCAAGCTCCAGAAAGAGGATCCTTCGGATGTGCCTCTTTTCCAGACCGAGAATGGAATAGAGGGCCAACTCCCGCTTCCTCCTGCTCATCAGAAAGCGGTTGGAGTAGATAGCGAAGACGCCTGCCAGAATCAGGATCAACCAGGCCCCATATTGGATGAAGGTCACCAGATCCTTGTGTCGGGTCAAGACATACTCATTGGACTCAAGAGAGACCATGACATTGTAGAGGAGGAACATGATCCCGTTAGAGAGGACGAAGGGGATATTGATCAGCCGGTTGGCGTGGATGTTTTTGACTGCAAAACGGGCTGCAATGGAAGTCATGCCAGCACCTTCTTTCTGAGAACCGTCTGGGCCTGATGGATCCGCTCCATGAAGGACTCCTGGTCCTCTGCCCCCCGATAGAGTTCATGGAAGACGATCCCGTCCTTGATGAAGAGTATCCGTCTGGCATATGAGGCCGCGCGCAGGGAGTGGGTGACCATGAGGATGGTCTGCGCATTCTCATTGATCCTGACGAAGAGATTCATAATGGCATCCGCAGAGGCGGAGTCAAGGCTTCCGGTGGGCTCGTCCGCCAGAAGCAAAGACGGCTTCGTGATGATTGCCCTTGCAGTTGCGATCCTCTGCTTCTGTCCCCCGGAGATCTCATAGGGGTACTTGTTGACAATGTCCGTGATCATCAGCTGGTCCTGGATCTCCAAGAGCCGCCGGTTCATCTCCTCGGGACTGGTCCCGGAGAGGACCAGGGGGAGGAAGATATTATCTCTGTTGCTGAACTGGTCCAGAAGATTGAAGGTCTGAAAGACGAAGCCCAGCTCATTGCGTCGGAAGGCGGCAATATCCTTCTCTTTCAGCTTGGCCAGATTCTGATTCCTCAGAATGATATTGCCGGACGTGGGTTGGTCCAGCGTGGCGACCAGGTTCAGAAGGGTTGTCTTCCCGGATCCCGACTCTCCCATAATGGCGATGAACTCTCCCTCATTGACGGAGAAATTCACACCCTTTAAGGCCTTCGTCTCAACCCCCCTGGACCGGTACGTCTTCTTTACATCCTGTAACTCGAGTATTTTCACGGAATACCTCCTATATCGTGTTATCTGTTTCATCTGACCGCTATCATAGACCTCTCGGACGAAAAAGACCTTTATATAAAATAACAGTTGCCTTACGAACTTGTAAGGCAACTGCTGGCAAATTCGGCTACATGCCGGTTATGCATCGGGATCCTCTAATTCCTGCCGCAGTCATGGAAAGGTCAGCTCAAAGCAGGTCCCCTGTCCCACCGCGGATTGAACTTCAATGCGGATTGATAGTCTCCTTGCTATGGTGTCAACCAGAAAGAGGCCCAGGCCGGATGACTTATCTGTAGCTCGCCCATTGAATCCCGAATACCCCTTCTCGAAGATCTTGGGCAGGTCCTGCTTGGGGATCCCGGCGCCGGTGTCCTTAATGGACAGGACCTTGGCCTCGGGATCAAAATGAATCAGAATCCTCCCCCCTCTCGTGTACTTGACCGAATTGGAGATCAGCTGCTCTATGAGGATCGAGAGCCAGCGGGCATCTGAGACCACCCGGTCTGATCCCTCCAATTCTACTTCCACCCGGTCATCCTGCTCGATGAAGAAGAGGGCATAGCGCTTGAGGATTCCTGTCACAAGGGGCTTGATCCTGACCTCCGTCAGGTCCATATCTGTAGAATCGCGCATGAGCTTCAGATAGGACATGGCCATATTGGCATATCGGTTGATCTCCATCAGGCGGGACTTGACCCGAAGGGCATTGCTGTCAGCGGAGAGGGAGTCGGACTCCAGCAGGAGGGAGGCCGCCGTGATCGGGGTTTTCATCTGGTGGATCCAGAGGAGAAAATAGTCCTCCAATTCCTTCTGTTTGCGCAGGGTACTCTCCTCTAAGGCCTTTTTCTCCTCCCTGACCTGATTTAATTCTCTTTCTAAGTCCCTCCTTCGGCCGACCCGATAGCTGGCAAAGACCAGGTAGATCAGCCAGCAAAAACCTATAATCTGCGTGCACAGAATGAAATAGGCCTCTTCCATCCCCCCGAGGATCCGAACGGCAAGAAAGAGGACCAGAACAGAAATCAGGGTCACCGTGACCGGGAGAATCTCCCGGATCCAATTAAGAAGCTCGTCTCTCCTAGGCATGAAAGTCCTCCGTCAGATAATAGCCGATTCCCTTCTTGGTCCCGATCAGGTCTTCCAGTCCGATCTCCTTGAGCTTCTTGCGCAGGCGCGACATATTGACAGCCAGCGTATTGTCGTCGATAAAGTCCTCACTCTGCCAGCAATGGTCCATGAGGGACTGCCGGCTAATCACCTTGCCCCGCCCGATATAGAGGGGCTCTAAGATGAGGAGTTCTGTCTTGGTCAGGTCTAGCCCGCAGTCCCTGTAGGATATGGCCATCTGGGCCAGATCAAGTCGGGTGCTCTTCCACTCCAGTTCGCTTCCGGCCTGATTAAACTGGTAGGACCGGCGCAGAAGGGCCTCTACCTTGGTCCGAACCAGGTCCAGAGAGATGGGCTTTGTCAGATAATCATCGGCTCCCATCTGGATTCCCTGGATCAGGTCAAGATCATCTGATCTGGAACTCAAGATCAAGATCGGGACGGTCGAGAAGGTGCGGATCCTCTGACACCAGTACAGGCCGTTGTAGGAGGGAAGGACAATATCCATGATCACAAGGTCCGGGGCCTCCTCCTTCACCTGTAAGTCGATATTCGTAAAATCACTCGCCGCCTTCACCCTGTGTCCCCAGCCGGACAGGTGGTCCTGCAGGGATTCTGCAATGATTCGATCGTCTTCAACAAGAAACAGATACATCTTAGACTCATTTCATACTGATTTGACAGAGGTCGCTTGCAAACAGCGCTCAGGACGGTTCATCAGAGATGGCCTGTAGCAGCGACACATACTTCTTCTGCCTGGTGACTTCCACCAGACCCAGACCTGTTGCATCGACGATGCAGACTTTCTGCGGGTCATCCCTGCAGCATGAGGCCAAATGATCCATCAATCTGTGCAGGTCCTCGCTTCCCTTCATATTGATAAAATCAATGAGGATCATTCCTGACAAGTTCCTGAGCCTAAGCTGTCGGGCGATCTCCTCCGCCGCCTCCCGGTTGCAGGTCAAGATGGCCTCCCTCTTCGGGCCAGTCATCTTCATCTTGCCACTGTTGACGTCAATGACATTCATGGCCTCCGTCTGGTCAATGACAAGGTTGCCGCCGCAGGGCAGCCAGACGGTCCTGGCCGTAAGCTCCCTCATGAGCCTGGTCAGGCCCCGCCTCTGATAGAGGGGATAGTCCTCCCGATAGGCTGCAAAGAGGGACCTGTAGGCGTGCAGGCGGGGATCTTCCTCCTGGACCTGGTCGAAGAAGGACATCACCTGGTCCAGGTCGCTGCTGATGGACTTGATCCTGGCGACAGGATAGGTCATCAGACGCTCAAGCCAGAGAGGGGGCTGAGTCTTAAAGCTGTAGAAGAGCGCCTGCTTGGGGAGAATCCGCCAAAGCTCCTCCATCCGCTTCGATAGGTATGCGACCTGCCGGGCCAGTTCCTCCACATCGACGGCGGCGGCGGAAGTCCGCAGGGTCAGATGGTAGTCTCTGTCCTCATAGTCCTCAAGGAAGTCCCTGAGTCGCTTCCGATCCTCCCCCGCAATCTTCCTGGAGATCCCGGATGGGCCAGCCCCCATATGGAGAAGGACATCGGCGGACTTGAAGACGATGTCACTTGACCCGATCGGGTCCTTGCTCTTGATGGGATCCGCTACAATCTGGAGGAGGATTTCATCTCCCCCGCATATGCCGCCTGACTTGGAGTGCTTGCGGACATAGTGAAGCTCTTCGGGGCGCCCGACCGGAAGAAAGACCCTCCCTCCGTCAGCAATATCGACAAAGGCCGCATGCAAGGAGGGCAGGTACTTCTGAATGCGGCCGATATGGACCTGGCCCACCATACTGGGCCTGGACAGATTCTGGACCTGAATCTCCACCGCCTGGTCGCTCTCGTCCTGGACCAGGAAGATGCCCATCTCCTTATTCCTCCAGGGCATCCGGGTAATTGTGATCTTCCATGGTCCCTGGTCTGTCATATCCTGCATGTGACACAAGCCTCCTGACTCCTGATCGCCTTAGAACATTTCTATCCCGACCTGCTTATGGCATTTCCAGCCCGACCTGGTCTAAGGAGACCAGGTCCTGATCCAGCCTGGTCAGGATGTCTTCTCTGTATACCCGGATGGGATAGTCTTCCGGGTCGACAGCCAAAAAGGAGTGAAATCGGTCCATGACAAAACCCGGTTTGATATTGTCCGTCGATCCGGAGGAGAGAATGATGCGGTGACAGATCGGCCCGTCCTCTCCATCGGAGGGGTCAATGGGAAAAGACCATTTGGCGTCTTCTCCTTCCACACAAGTCTTTTCTTCCGCCCCATCTCCGGGAAAAGGCTCTATCTGCCAGGCGTAAATCAGGGGCTTTAGGTCCAAGGTCCGCTCGGACTTCTTGGTCTTCTTGACCATGGGAATGGAGGTCGCAAGGTCATAGAAGGTCTGCCTGGCGGCAAGCAGGGTCGAAAGAGGGGCCGGGGCCTCCCCCTTCTGGTAGGTCAGCCGGTAGACGGAGGCTGCAACAGATGCCATAGCGTTCTTGGCCTGGTCCGGAAGCCTCCGCACCGAGTGAATCCTCATCCCGTCCACCATTGTCGCCTGAAGGGCATCAATAAGGGCGGGGCCGCTGACATCCTCCTCGGTCTCAATGTCCATATACTCCCCGTCAGAAGTAATTCCAAGCCCCAGGGGTTCGGCGAAGGACATAATGGGGTGGGGGTGGTAGCCCTGCGAAAACTTAATGGGCATCTGTGCCCGCCGCATGGCCTTCTGGAAATAACGCATGAGATCCAAATGACCGACGAATTTCATGGCCCCATGCTTGCCGAAACGGATCCTAATTCTCAAAGCAGACTCCTCCATTCATCGACCGCATTCCGCAGCCGGAGCAGGCCTGGCGGCAATTGGGAGTCACCTTGCCTGCCATTGCATTGGACCACTCCCGTTCCAGGAAGTCCCTGGTCACACCGCAGTCAATGAAGTCCCAGGGGAAGATCTCATCCAGTGGACGCTCGCGATAGGCGTAGAAATCAGCGGAAATTCCGAACGTATCGAAGGCCTCCTGCCAGACCTCTTGTCGAAAGTACTCGCTCCAGGCGTCATAGATCTGCCCCCGCTTAGTATAGGCCCAGAGAATGGCCTCAGACACATTCCGGTCTCCCCTGGCAAAGATCCCCTCCAGGACAGAGATCTGCGGATGATGCCACTCATAGTGGAGGCTCTTGCGGTTGAGCTGGTCACGCATGGTATCTCTGACCAGCCCTGCCCTTCGGATATAGTCCTCCGGCGGATGCATGGACGCCCACTGCAGGGGGGTGAAGGGCTTTGGGACGAAGAAAGAAGTGGACATGGTGATCTGAACTCTTCCATTTCTCTGGTCCTTTGGAATCTCATCGAAGTAGAGGGCGGCCAGATCATTGCCCAGTTGCGGAATCGCACGGATATCCTCATCCGTCTCTGTGGGAAGGCCCAGCATGAAGTAGAGCTTTAACTTATTCCAGCCGCCGTGGAAGGCCTCCTTGGCCCCCAGGAGAATCTCCTCCAGCGTAATGCCCTTGTTGATGACGTCTCGCATCCGCTGGGATCCGGCTTCGGGGGCGAAGGTCACGGAGGACTTGCGGACATCCTGGATCTTGGACATCACGTCCAGAGAAAAGGCGTCGATGCGAAGAGAGGGCAGGGAGATATTAATCTTCTCCCGATTGCACTTATCGAGCAGATAGTCCAGAAAATCAGACAGTCCCCGGTAGTCTGAGGATGACAGGGAGGACAGGGAAATCTCATCATATCCGGAGGAAGAGAGCATCTCCTCCACATAGGACTTGAGGGTCTCAAGCCGTTTCTCCCTGGTCGGCCGATAGACCATACCGGCCTGGCAGAAGCGGCAGCCCCGGATACAGCCCCGCATGATCTCAATGACCACCCGGTCCTGAACCGAGCGGACGAAGGGAACGATGGGGTGGACGGGATAGGTCGCGTGGTCCATGTCCATCATGACCTGCCTGCGGACCCGGCTCGGAATATCGTCATACTTGATCTTCCATCCCTTAATGGTCCCATCCGCCTGATAGATGGGGTCGAAGAAGGAGGGGACGTAGACACCCGGGAACTGAGCCGCCGCATGGAGAAAAGCCTCGCGCGTATAGGTGCCCTCCCGTCTCATCCGCTCATAGAGACGGACAACGTCGACATTGTTGACCTCCCCCTCTCCCAGGAAAAAGAGGTCGAAGAAGGGGGCGATGGGCTCCGGGTTATAGGCACAGGGGCCCCCGCCGACCACAATGGGGTCCTCCTCCCCCCGGTCTTCTGCCTTGAGGGGGATCTGACTCAGGTCCAGAATCTGCAGAATATTGGTGTAACACATCTCGTACTGAAGAGTGATTCCGAGAAAATCCTTGTCCCTGACCGGAGTCTGCGTCTCTAAGGTGAAGAGGGGGATCCTCTTCTCCTTCATGATCTTATGCAAGTCCGGCCAGGGGGAGTAGACGCGCTCACAGTAGATCCCCTCTTCCCTGTTGTACATGTCATAGAGGATCTGAATGCCCTGATGAGACATGCCCACTTCATAGACATCCGGAAAGCACATGACGAAGTTCACATGAACCTCAGAGGGATCCTTCATGACGCTGTTGAGCTCGTTGCCGATATAGCGGGCAGGTTTGTCCACCTGCATTAAAATATCTTCTGAGAGAGCCAGTGTCCTCATACATTCTCCTTGCCCTTTTCCTCCCGATCAATGATTGGGTTGTGGAAGCAGGAATGAGCCCCGGTGTGACAGGCGATTCCCCCCACCTGTCTTACGGTCGCCAGGAGGGTATCGAGGTCGCAGTCTGCCACAAGCCGGATCATCTCCTGGATGTGACCGGAGGTCAGGCCCTTGGTCCAGAGCCGGTTTCTGGACCTGGACCAGTAGGTCATGAGGCCGGTTCTGATCGTCTCCTCATAGGCCTCCTCGTTCATATAGGCGAGCATCAGCACATCCTTGCTCTCCTCTTCCTGGACAATGACAGGCACCATGCCGTCAGAGTTTTGTTTGAAATCATTCCAGGCAAGCAGATCATGACTCATAAAATATTCCTCTTCATTGCCGCAGGATAAAATGGAGGGCAGACAATCCCAGAAAACATGGACCCAGGCTGATCCCGACTGATGAGATCATCCTGAGTCCGCTACTCTTCCATAGAATGAATCGAAAGTCCATTTTCCGGCTACTTGTCATCCCTCGTGCCGATCAAGGTACCGGCACATATGAAGACAAGTGTGGCCGTGATAAATCCCAGAACTGTTAGCATCCTGTCACCCCCATGACGAATTGTTGATATTCTCCCATTCCCCCGGAAATTGAACAAGAAAATTATATCAAATTCTGCCCTTGGTTGAAAGTACATCCTCAATTCTCGGATCATAGGACACCGCCTGGTCCAAAGCCTTGGCAAAGGCCTTGAAGATGGCCTCGATCATGTGATGGCAGTTGCCCGGCGTGAGCATTTTCACGTGAAGATTCATCATAGCCGCATAGGAGACGGCATAGAAGAATTCCCGCACCATCTCCGTGTCCATCTGCCCCACCATGGGAGCGGGAAAGACAGGGTCGAATTGCAGATAGGGCCGGCCGGACAAGTCAACCGCGGACAGGACCAGGACCTCATCCATGGGAAGAAGACAGGACCCGTAGCGGCGGATCCCCCTCTTGTCTCCGACCGCCTTTTGAATTGCTGTGCCCAGGACGATTCCCGTGTCCTCGATCGTATGATGACAGTCCACCGCAAGATCTCCCTTGACCATAAGCTTCATGTCAAAGAAACCGTGCCTGGCAAAGCCCTCCAGCATGTGATCGAAGAATCCGATCCCCGTGGATATCTCTGATTTCCCGCTTCCATCCAGATTGATGGTAAGTTCTATCCGGGTCTCCTTGGTCTCTCTTGTGAGACCGGCAATCCTGTCCTGCATCATCTTGTCTCCCCCTCCTTTGCCTCTCCTGTTCCCATGAGCTCTACATTCTCTTCATCCGTTTCGAAGCGGACTCTCACCGAATTGGCATGGCCTGTCAGCCCCTCAGATTCCGCAAATAGGGCGATGTCCCGATAGACCTTCCTGAGGGCCTCCTTGGAATACGAGATCAGGGAGGATTTCTTGATAAAGTCATCCACGGACAGGGGCGAGAAGAACTTAGCCGTTCCATTGGTCGGAAGGACGTGGTTGGGGCCGGCAAAATAATCCCCGATGGGCTCTGAGGAATAGGGTCCAAGGAAGATAGCACCGGCATTGCGAATCTTGGTCAGGCTCTCCCAGGGGTCTTTGGTCACAAGCTCCAGATGCTCGGGCGCGATGGCGTTGGCACAGGCAATGGCCTGGTCCATGTTCTCTGCCAAGAGGACATACCCATAATCGCTGAGGGACTTTTGGATGATCTCCCGGCGAGCCAGCCGCCTGGCAAAGTAGTCCTCCCAGTAGATCACCTCCTCGGCCACCTTGCGGCTGTCTGTCAGCAAAATCGCAGACGCCATGGGATCGTGCTCCGCCTGTGACAGGAGGTCTGCCGCCACATACCTGGGATTGCAGCTCTCATCGACAAGAGCCATGACCTCAGAGGGACCCGCAATCGAGTCAATGGACACGTAGCCAAAAACCGCCTTCTTGGCCAGAGCCACATAGATATTGCCGGGTCCGACAATCTTGTCCACCTTGGGGATGGTCTCTGTCCCGAAGGCAAGAGCGGCAATTGCCTGAGCCCCTCCCAGCTTATAGATCCGGTCAACTCCCGCCTCCCTGGCTGCAACCAGGGTGGGAGCATAGACCCTGCCCTCCCGATCGGAAGGGGTCGTCATGATAATTTCATCGACCCCCGCAACCCGGGCCGGGAGCACATTCATAAGGACCGAGGACGGGTAGGCTGCTCTCCCGCCTGGCACATAGACGCCGACCCGTTCCAGGGGGCAGACCCTCTGTCCCAGGATGATCCCGGCCCGATCCGCATCGATCCAGGACTGTCGGCCCTGTTTCTCATGAAAGGCCCGAATGTTGGCAATGGATTTTCGAATGACAGAGACAAGGGCTGGGTCCACTTCACGATAGGCCTCCTCGATCTCCTCCCGGCTCACTCTGACAGACCCCGCGTCAAGACGGGCCCCGTCGAATTCGGCTGTATAGGCGAAGACGGCCTCATCCCCCCTGAGACGGACCTGCCCTATGATCTCCCGGACCCGGTCCTCATATTCTGAATAGGACGTTGGGCTTCTCTTCAGGAGCTGGTCCAGGATCTCTGTGATATTGATGTCATTTAACTCTGTGATCTTCATCCTTCCTCCTGACTGGCCCTCTTTAAGCCCTCGATCAGCCCGGTGATCCTGTCGTTTTCCATCTTCATGCTGACCTGGTTGACCAGCATGCGGGCAGACAGGGGAATCACCTCTTCCAGGACAATCAACCCGTTCTCCTTGAGGGTAGAGCCGGTCTCCACAATGTCGCAGATAAGCTCGGACAGGCCGACCATGGGGGCCAGCTCAATGGACCCGTTCAACTTGATGATCTCCACAGTCTGATGCCTTTTCTTGTAGAAATAATCCCGGGTGATCCCCGGATACTTGGTCGCCACCCGGATCCGTTCCCTGTGCTCTAGCTTATCCATGGCGGACGGGGGGCCGGCCACACACATCCGGCACCGGCCAAAGCCCAGGTCCAGGACCTCATAGACCTTTCTCCCCTCTTCCAGAATGGTGTCCTCTCCCACGATGCCGATGTCCGCCGCCCCATACTCAACATAGGTCGGAACATCCGGGCCCTTGGCGAGGAAGAAACGCATCTTGTGCTCCGGATCCGTGAAAATCAGTTTTCTGGTCCCGGGGTCCTCCATCTCGGGGCAGGAAATTCCAATCCTTCCAAAGAGCTGCATGGCCTTTTTGGCCAGGCGGCCCTTGCCCAGAGCCACTGTCAAATATCTGTCCTCCGACATCTCTCACCTCGCATTGATACAATCCACCCTGGCGCCAGGGTATTTACCCCTCTCAAGCTCCAGGTCCCTGTCATCATCACAGGATACCAGCGCCGGCCTCTCTCCTGCCCGGCGAAGTTCTCCGGCCAGACGCAGGGCATCGGCCCGGCAGGACCTGTGATAGAGGATGATGTGTTCCTGTTGGATCTCAGGAACCGCAATCCCCTGACTTGACGCGGCCAGCATCAGCTGATCGACAGAGAAGGCGAAGCCGATGGCGGCGGCATTCTTGCCGAAATCGGACAGAAGCCTGTCATAGCGGCCGCCTCTGACCAGAGCCTGTCCGCTCCCGAAGGTGTATCCGGCGAAAATCACCCCCGTATAATACCGGGACGAGGCCAATAGGCCCGGCTCGAAAGAGACATAGGACTCAATTCCGTAAATCCTCAGGATCTCATAGATCTGCCCCAGCCGGTCCAGGGCCCCTGATATCCCGGGATAGGGGGAAGAGAGTTCTCGCAATTCTGACCAATCGGATGGATCATTGTAGATTCTGGTCATCCTGTCAAACAGGTCCAGCAAGTCCGATGAAAGTGCCCTGCTCTCCAGATATTCCTGCAGGCCAAAGCGATTGTGATTCTCGATCAGACTCTCGATCTGACTCCGGTCATCCTCGTCAAAGTCGCAGGCCTCCATCAGACCGGCGAAGATATCGGCATGGGTAAAGGAAACCTGAAAATCCTTGAACCCGATCTCCTTCATCCCATAGATCACAAGGGCAATCATCTCCGCATCCGCATCGGCGGAGGGATCTCCGATCAGCTCCGCTCCCAATTGCGTGCTCTCCTTGAGACGTCCCTGGTAGGATGACTGGTTGTCAAAGACGCTTCCCTGATAGGAGAGACGCTGAACCCTGTCATCCTCCGTGAAATACTTGGCGGCGGCCCTTGCGACCGAGGGGGTGATATCCGGGCGCAGGACCAAGGTATTGCCTTCCCGGTCGAAAAACTTGTACCAGGACCCGGCATGAGAAGTCCCACGCTGAGTCCCGAAGACATCGAAGTATTCAAAGCTGGGAGTCTGAATGGCATGGTAGCCGAAGGATGCCAGAAGATCATTCAGGCAAGTTTCAATTCTGACCTTTCCGGCCAGTTCTTGTCCGTAGATATCTCTGACCCCCTCCGGCGTATGTAAGATGCGGTCGTTCATGCGGGCTCCTTTGCTTTATCGTATTAGCGTGTTAGTGTAGTGCTCTATTAAATTCTTATTTTACATCTTTTCATTCATCCGTCAAGAATCAACCGAAACCGGTCCGGTCTAGCGGTCCCGCAGGTCCAAAGCCAGAGGATCCAGATACGGAACCAGGAGGTTTCCCCTGCGCCCGAAGAAACAGGACGGATCCAGCTCATCCCGGCGGAAGCTCTTGCGCCCCCCTTTCTGCATCCGCTCCCAGAAGAACATCATCTCCCGGTACTTCATGTAGTAGAACTCTTCTCTCTGGGTAAAAGAAATCAGAAGAAAGCTGATTCCGTCCTGCCCCTCGAAATCACTCATGAAGTCCACCTGATGCCGATGGAGGTTGGCCAGGGGGAAGGTGTCCTCCGCGCACTCCTTGGCGTCAAAGCAGACCGGAATTCCCTGGACTAAGCCGATATAGTCGACGGTTGATTTCTGGTCGAAATAGGCCAGCGTAATATGGCGGTTGGTCTTATCGATATGGATCGGGGTAATGGGGGTAGGGACCTTCTGGACCAGAGCCAGATGGTTGGTCCGATAGACTTCGTTGGTCTGATTGATATATTCCTCTAAGGCAGAACCGCGCAGGCCTCTGGAATTCCAGGTCGCCATATCTACTCCTCCTCCATGATCCGGCGATAGATCTCATCCTCCGGACAGACAAATTCTCTCCCATCCGCAAGCCTTATAGAGTATGCGTGCAGGAGCTGATGTCGGATCCCGTACTTCTCTCGGAGCTCCCGGTTCAAGTTCCTGTCTCCGTATTTGGGGTCTCCTCCGATGGGGTGACCGATCGAGGCCAGATGAGCCCGGAGCTGATGGCTGCGTCCGGTCAGCAGGTCCAGCTCAAGCAGAGTCACATGATTTCCATGGGCCAGGGGCCGATAGGCTGTCCGTATCTCATGGGATCCGTCCGGCAGTTCCTCCTTCCGGTCGGCAATCCGGACCCGATTCTCCCTCTCATCCTTGTAGAGATAGGCACTTATCTCCATCGCCTTCGTGACCCTACCCTTGACAATTGCGTGATAGATCTTCCGGGCGCTTCGGTCTCTGATCTGATCGGACAGGTACTGCTGTCCCCGCAGGGTCTTTCCCGCAAGAATGAGGCCTGTCGTGTTGCGATCCAGGCGATTGGAAACCGAGGGGTGAAAGAGACAGAAGGAGTCCTCCGTGAGACTTCCGCTTGCGATCAGATAGGAGACCATCTCCTCATTGAGGGTGATTTCCCCCGGTCTCGTCTTCTGGGAGAGACAATCCGCCGGTTTATTGAGCACCAGAATGTCCGCGTCCTCGTAGATCGGGTGAACGTGCTGGGATCCCACATGTCTCAAAAAGGCAAACAATTGCCTCTGGACATCTCCTCCCCGCATCTTGCCAAAGGTCTCCTCGGAGAAGAATACCTCGATTCGATCTCCCTCGGCGAGCATTTCCCTCCCGCAGGCCCGCTTTCGGTTCAAGACGATATTCTTCTTTCGAAGCATCTTATAGAGAAAGGAGGATCCGGCCTCGCGGAAATACTTGCCGAGGAACTTATCCAGTCTCTGTCCGGCCTCCTCTTTTGTAATCGAGATCTCTCTCATTTTTCTTCGCTTCCCCTCTTGCTGTCAGTCGGGCCGTTCGTGACTTGCGTCCGGGATTCCAGAACCGAAAGGGCCTCCTTGAAGTCATAGACGAAATAATCCGCCTCCCGCCTCTTCTGATCCCGAATCTGAGCAGAGTATGCGTCCTCAACCGCGCAGACCCTCATGCCCGACGCCTTTGCCGCATGGATTCCAGGCAGGATATCCTCGAAGACCAGGCAGCGCGCCGGGTCCAACGACAGGTCATCGGCCGCCCGCAGATAGATGTCGGGCGCCGGTTTTCCCCTGGGGATCTCATCCGAGGTAATACAGACCGAGACCAGCCGGTCCAGATGATTCTTCGAAAAGGAGGCCTCAACCAGGGCCCTGGAATTCGATGTCGCGATTGCCAGGGCATAGCCCCTTTCCCTGAGCACATGGAGGAGTTCCATGGCATAGGGCTTGGTCTCTATGGTCTTCTCGTAGGCCTCTTTTGCCATGGCATTCCAGATCTCCGTCAGGTCCTCAATGGTCTCCGGGAGCTGATAAGTCTCCCTGAACCAGGCCGCTGTCTGAATCATGGACATCCCCTCGATTTGTCTCTGCAGATCTTCACGCATCGGAAGTCCCCGACCGGCCAGGAAATCTTCATCGATCTGCCTCCAGATATGCATGGAGTCAAGCAGGGTCCCATCCATATCGAAAATAACCCCTTTAATATGATCGAACAAGTGCCTCTTCCTCCTCTGTGAGTGGCCGATAGTCTCCGGGCGAAAGGGCCGGGTCAAGGACGAGAGGACCCATGCGAAGACGCTTGAGATAAGTTAGCTCGTGCCCTGTCATGGCGAACATTCGCTTGATCTGATGAAACTTGCCCTCATGAATGGTCACGTAGGCGCAGGCCTGGCCGGACCCGTGATCCTGCCGCCTCCAGGACTCCCTCTCCCAGTCATATGAGGGGACCGGCTCCCGATGAGATCCGGCCGGGTCCTCCCGGTTTAAGAGGACAAGCAATTCCGCAGGGTCCAGGCGCCGCCCCTCTCCTATGTCCATTCCCTCCGCAAAGGCTCTGACCTCTGCCTGACCCAATCGACCGGTCGTCTCAGCGTAGTAGGTCTTATCCACATGCCGCCCCGGCGCGAGCAGGCGATGGGTCAGAGCGCCGTCGTTTGTGACAAGAAGAAGGCCCTCCGTGTCCAGGTCCAGTCGTCCCACCGGAGCCAGATCCCTCTTCCTGGTCTGTGGAATATAGTCGAAGATGGTCTTGTGGTATCTGTCCCGGGCCGCGCAGACGCAGCCGGCCGGCTTGAAAAAGAGAATGTAGACGAAGGCCTTGCCCAAGACCGCCTGTCCCTGACAGGACACAGGGCTGCTCTCGGCAAGGACATATGCCGGATCCCGCACGCAGACCCCATCCACGGTCACCAGTCCTTTTCTGATCAGTTGCTTGACCTGGCCGCGGCTTCCAAGCCCTGCATCTGCCAGATATTTGTCCAGTCGAAGCGCCCCCATCCTTCCTCCTATAAAAAAAGAGCTGTGATTCTCACAGCTCTTCTTGATCTTCTATTCCCTCTTAGGAGAAGAGCTCCTCGGGTACATCAATCGAAGAATCTTCTGAGGCAGAAGCCTCTAAATCTTCGGGAGCAGCCAGCTGCTGACCCTGGCCCTCTTTGGCTCCCTGGTCTGTGCTCCTTTTGACACGGGGCGTCTGAATGGAGACAGGGTGCAACTCCTCTCGATTCTTCTGGATCAGGTCCAGGTAGCCGTTCATGGAGGAAGAGAAGTGCTCATCAGATGCGCGAACCGCTTCTTCCAGAGCGGTATAATACTGATTCGCGTCCTGCAGGGACTTCTCCACAAGGGCCTGGACCCGGGCGAGCAGGTCATCCGTGTACTCAATCGCACCGGTCCGGATGCTGTTGGCATCCTCCGTTGCCTTATCCAGCATCTCCTGAGCATTGCGGGTCGCCACATTGACCACCTCGTTGGCCTGGGCATAAGCCTGCTGCATAATCTGATGTTCGCTCACAAGCTCATTGGTCTGAATCTGGGCCTGGGCTATGATGGCATCCGCTTTCGTCTGAGCATCTGCGAGAATAGCCTCCTTGTTGTTGATGATCTTCTGATAGCGCTTGATCTCCTCAGGGGTCTTGCTCCTGAGTTCCTCGAGCAGGGCGTCGATCTCATCACGATTGACAACAATTTTGGTCGAGGAGAAGGCTGACGGTTTACAGCTGTCGATGTACTCCTCAATCTCACTGATTATATCTTCGATTCTACTTGCCATCTTTTCACTCCTTATTGATATGGTATTTGTCGTAAATCAACGGAATAATCTCCGCCGGAACAAAATGGCGAATATCGCCCCCATAGGATGCAAACTCCCTTACTATTGTAGAACTTAAGTAGGAATAATTCAAACTTGTTGTCAAAAAAATCGTGTCGATTCCCGGATACTCCACATGGTTGGTCTGAGCGATCTGAAGTTCATACTCGAAATCACTGACCGCCCTCAACCCGCGGACCAGGAAGCCGGCCCCGACGCGCTTTGCATAATCGATCAGAAGGCCCTCGAAAGAGTCAACCCGGACATTGGGATAATCGGCAGTCAGAGTCTTAAGCATAGAGACTCTCTCCTCCGCGCTAAAGAGGGAATTCTTGGCCGAGTTATTCAGAACCGCGACGATCAGCTGATCGAAGAGCCTGCTGGATCGCTCAATAATATCCAGATGTCCGAAAGTCGCCGGATCGAAAGAACCCGGGTAAATTGCTGTTCGCATCGTCCTCTTCACTCCAAAGACAGAAAAATATGCTGGTTGGTCTTGTATCGCTTGACTCTGTCTATGCGATACCCACAGGGCTCGATGTAGGAGAGATCGCAATCCAAAGAGCTCTCCAGAATGACAAGGGCCCGGGAGTCAAGTATCTCCTTAAGCTGCATCAGGACCGGTCTCTCAAGATCCTGTCCATAGGGCGGATCCATAAAGACAATATTCGGGACAATTCGTCTGTCCCAGACGGCCAGTGCAGAAGACACGTCAGAGGCGATCACTCTGGCCTTACCATCCAGATGACATCGAATCAGATTCTCCCGAATACAAGCCAGGGCCTCCCTCTCATGATCAACGAAAAAGGCCGTCCTGGCCCCCCGACTCAGAGCCTCGATCCCCATCTGGCCGCTTCCGGCAAAGAGGTCCGCAAAGTAGGATCCCTCAATATCGTTTTGCAGCATATTAAAGAGGGTCTCCTTGACCCTGTCCTGGGTGGGACGGGTCTTTAAGCCCCTGGGCGTAGACAGCTGAAGCCTTCTGGCGCTTCCTGCGATCACACGCATAGTCAGGCCTCGCTCTTCTCTGTGACACAGTCCAGGAGAAGTTCCAGGGCGGCGGCAGTTGCCTTGGCGCGGACTGTATTTCGATCCCCGGAGAAGATATAATGGCGGACCATGGTATTGCCCTCATAAGAGCAGGACAGGTAGACCGTGCCGACCGGCCGGTCCTTGCTGCCTCCGTCCGGCCCGGCAACTCCGGTTGAGGCGATGCCGAAATCTGACTGATAGCAGACCCTGGATCCAAAAGCCATCTCCCGGGCGGTCTGCGGAGAAACCGGTCCGAAGGCTTCCAGCGTCTCGTGCCGCACCCCAAGCAGAGACTCCTTGGACTGGTTCGAATAGGTGATCAAGCCCTGGGAGAACACGTTCGAGGCTCCCGGGACGCTGACCAGAGCTGCGGAGATCAGCCCTCCTGTGCAGGACTCACTGCTGGTGACAGACCAGCCCGCGCGGTCGAGCTCCTTGACCAACCGGTCAGCCAGTTGTGCGGTTCGCATCTGAAGATTGTTTTCCATGCTATTTCTGCTCCTTTAAGACAGCTGCATTCTGCAGCAGGTAGGTGATCAGTGAGATCACAGTCAGGGCCAGAGCGATCCACATGAGAATGTCACCCAGAATTGTCCAGTAGACTTTCTCGAATGCCAGAACCTTGACAATGACCATCAGCATCTGAAAGACCGTCTTGAATTTGCCCCAGTAGTTGGCGGCAATAACGATCCCGTTATCAGAGGCGATCAGGCGAAAACCGCTGATCGTGAACTCTCTTGCCACAATGATAATGACAATCCAGGCGTACACCTGCCCCGAGACAATCAGGCAGATCAGGGCGGAGACCACAAGGAGTTTGTCGGCCAGGGGATCCATGAATTTGCCGAAGTCTGTGATCAGGTTGTATTTGCGCGCGATCTTCCCGTCCAGAAGGTCGGTCAGGCTGGCTGCAATAAAGACCAGAGCCGCCGCAAGGCGCATCTCCTGCGATCTCCAGCCGACCAGATAGAGGATAACAAAGACCGGAATCAAGAAGACGCGAAAGAGCGTTAATTTGTTAGGCAGGTTCATTGACAGCTTCTCCAATCAAATCGTATTCATAGGCGCCTGACACATGGGTCAGGACCAGATCTCCGGTGTGGAAGACCTCCTCTTCTCCATTGACAAAGACATATCCGTCCACATCCGGGGCATCCCGGTAGCTGCGGCCGATATAAGCGGCTTCATCAGCGACCTTCCCCTCGATCATGACCTGCAGATCGGAGCCGATCAGGGACTCGTTTATCCTGTGACTGATCTCCTGCTGCAGCTCCATGACCCGGGCCAGGCGCTCTTCCTTTTGCTCGGGATCAATTTGATCCTCAAATCGAGCGGCGGCCGTCCCCTCCTCCTGCGAGTATGTAAATGCCCCCAGGCGGTCAAACCGTATCTCCCGGATGAAATCAAGCAGTCTCCGGTGCATCTCGTCCGTCTCTCCGGGGAAACCGCAGATTACCGTGGTGCGAATGCAGATGTCCGGCATCGCCTCTCTTAACATGGCGACCTTCTCCCGGATATCCGCCCTGCTGGTTCTGCGGCCCATGCGGCGGAGAACCTCATCGTCACCGTGCTGGATGGGCATGTCGATATAGTGCAGGACCTTCCGATTCCAGACCATGGCTTCAATCAGCTCCCGGTCAATTTCCTCCGGATACGCATAGAGCAGGCGGATCCATTGGAGGCCCTCAATGGCATTTAACTTATCGAGGAGGTCCGGCAGCATCTTCTTGCCGTAGAGGTCGATCCCGTAGCGCGTCGTCTCCTGGGCGACCAGGATGAGTTCCCGCACGCCCCCCGCGACCAGATCTCTTGCCTCTTTGACTAATCTTACCATGGGGACGGACCGGTAGCTTCCGCGGAGTTGCGGAATGATACAGTAGCTACAGCCCTTGTCACAGCCCTCGGCAATCTTGAGATACGCATAGTGGCCGGCTGTTGTGAGGAGACGTCCTCCCTCCTCATCATCCGGGAGACCGTCAAGGCTGTCAAGCCTGGTCTGTGGCTTTCCCTCTAAGACAGCGCGCAGGACGGGGACAATATCGTCATAGGAATTCGTTCCGACGATTCCGTCGACCTCCGGTATCTGATCCCGGATCTGGTCAGCATAGCGCTGGGAGAGACAGCCCGTGGCAATCAGCGCCTTGAGTCGCCCCTCCTTCTTATAGGCAGCCATCTCAAGGATGGTCTCAATGCTCTCTTCCTTGGCGGAGTCGATGAAGGCGCAGGTATTGACAATGATGATGTCCGCCTCTTCCTCCCGATCTGTCAGAGAGAAACCATCTCTGTGCAGGCGGGAGAGCATGTGTTCCGAGTCCACCAGGTTCTTATCGCATCCAAGGGAGATAAAGAGGATCTGATAGGACAAGCTATACCTCCTCTGTATCCCTGTCTGCGGCAGAGGATTCCTCTTTCTCTTTCTCTTCCTCAGTCTCAGCCTCCTCCGGGGCGGCCTCTTGCTGCGCCGCAAGAGCCATTCGTCTCTCCTCCTCCGCCTTGACAGCGGCCTTGGCAGCCAGAAGTTCCTCCTCATTCAGGATTGTGAGTTTTCCCTCGGCGAGTTCATGGACGGCGATTGTGATCGGTTTCATTCCCTCCGTGTTCTCGATCATCGGCCTGGCTCCGTCGATCAGCTGACGGGCGCGCTTGGCGCAAGCTGCGACAATCGTATAGCGGGAGTTGACCATAGGCTCCTCTCCCACCTCCACCTGATTATTGATAATCTGCATGAGCTCCACATAGGAGGGGTGAATCATCTCTAAGCGCACATCATTCTTGGCCATTGTTACTGCTCTCCTTTCGCAAATACCTGCAGTTCTTTCTGAATCTGAGCAATTGCCTCTCTTCTTCGTGAGGTGTTGTTGTGTTCACTCTGGATGATTGAGTGAACCTGGGCGACAGAGTCCTCTAGCTTGTTGTTGATGATCAGATAGTCGTATTGATCCATGAGCTTTGATTCTCTGCAAGAGATGGCAAGCCTCTGGGCGACAACCTCTTCGCTCTCTGTCCCCCTCCCAATCAGGCGGTCTCTAAGAGCCTCTGCGGACGGCGGCGTCACAAAGAGCAGGAGGGCATCCGGGAAGATCTTCTTGACCTGCAGGGCTCCCTGCACTTCGATCTCCAGGATAATATCTCTGCCGGCTTCAATCTGTTCCTTGACATAGGCCTTGGGGGTCCCATAGTAATTGTCATTGAAATTGGCGTACTCGAGGAGGTCTCCATTCGCAATCATCTGTTCAAATTCTTCTTTGGTCTTAAAGAAGTACTCCCGTCCCTCCACTTCTTCTTCGCGGATAGCGCGGGTTGTGGCAGAGATGGACAGGTGATAGGCATCCGGGTAATCCGTCATGAGGTGTTTCATAATGGTTCCCTTGCCGGCACCTGAGAATCCGGAGAGTACGATGACCATTCCACTGTCTTTCTGTAACATGGATCACTCCTTATCTGTGACTCTTATTCGATATTCTGCGCCTGCTCGCGTATTTTCTCAATCAGCGTCTTCATCTCGATTCCGATATCGGCAGTCCTTGCATCCGTCGATTTGGACAAGATCGTATTGGCCTCCCGATTCATCTCCTGGGCCAGGAAATCTATTTTTCGTCCGGCCTCGCCGCCTCTTTGAATCTGATCTCTCGCCTGGGCGACATGACTCTTGAGTCGGACCATCTCCTCGTCAATACAGATCTTATCCGCGTATATGACAAGCTCCTGGGCAATCCGGTTCTCGTCAACGGCCTCCTCATCCAGAAGGGTCTTGATCTTGCCCCGCAGCCGATCCGTATACTCTGCGATTATCTGACCGGACCTCTCCTCCAGGGACAGGACCAGTTCTTCCAGACGATTCAGCTTATGGGTCAGGTCCTGCCCCAGGCGGGCTCCCTCCTTGGCCCTCTGGTCCAGAAGGTCTGTCAGCGCTTGGTCCAAAGCCTCTTCCGTAAGCCGGCATAGCATGTCCGAATCGGGCTCCCTCTCCTCCAAGGTCAGTACATCCGGAAAACGGGCCAGATCTATGTTAAAGACCCGGTCTCCGATCTCAAATTCGTCGGACATCTGCCTGAGCCGTTTTAGATAAAGATCAGCCAGATCGGCATTGTAGTTGAGCTGATAACCGCTTGCTCCGGTCTTGTGAAAGCTGAGGCAGACATCCAGTTTCCCCCTGGATATCACGCTCTGTATGCGGTTTCGGATCTCTGTCTCCATCGCATAGGAAGAGCGGGGGAGCTTCACGACGCACTCAAAATAGCGGTGATTGACTGACTTGATCTCTAGGACCAGGTCTCCGCATGCGCTGCTCGCCGCGCCTCTGCCAAAGCCTGTCATACTGCAAACCATACTGAGCCTCACAAATCACTCTTGAATAGACGGAGATAAGTCAATTTATTATATTCTAGGATGCAAACTCCGTCAAACCGGACGGATCACTTTTTGGGCCGAAAATCCTGTATAATGGTCTCTGTTGGAGAAATGTATGAAAGAAGGTTGATGATATGGCATTTGACGGTTCCACCATCCACTGCCTGGTCGCGGAATTAAGGCAGGAGCTTAGCTCCGGCCGGATCTCAAAAATTATCCAGCCGGAGGCATGCGAGTTGGAGCTGACCATCAAGACGGCGGGCGCAAACCGCCGTCTCCTGATCTCTGCCAACGCCTCTCTCCCCCTTATCTATCTGACGGATGAGCACAAGACTGCCCCCATGACCGCCCCTGCTTTCTGTATGCTTCTCCGCAAGCACATCCAGGGCGGACATATCAGGTCTATTGAGCAAATTGGTTTTGAGCGTGTGATCCGCTTTCGGATCTCCCACCTGGATGAACTGGGGGACCCGGTCGAGAAGTTCCTCTATGTTGAGATCATGGGCAAGCATTCCAACATCATTTTCTGCGATTCCGAAGACAAGATCATCGACGCCATCAAGCGCATTCCCTTCTCCCTCTCCTCGGTCCGGGAGGTCCTGCCCGGCAGGGCCTATTTCATTCCGGCTCAGGAGGGAAGGCTGGATCCCCTGACCGGCGGGAAGGAAGAATTCATGTCCTCGGTCTTCGCCTCTCCCGCCCCCCTGGCAAAGGCCATCTACCGCTCCTATACCGGTTTTTCCTCTGTCATCGCCAATGAGATCATCTGCAGGGCGGGCCTGTCCTCGGTTGACAACAGCGAGGCTCTGACCGAAATACAGAAAATGCAGCTCTACGGGGCATGGGATCGGATGACCCAGGATCTTCGCTCCGACCGCTATCAGCCCTGCCTGGTCCGGGATTCCAAGACCGGTTCTCCCATAGAGTATGCGGCCTTCGGGATCAGTTTCTATCCCGATGCCGCGTTGACGGAATACCAATCTATCTCTCGACTTCTGGTTGATTTCTACGCCGGTCGCAACCGGGCTGCCAACATCCGGCAGAAGTCCTCTGACCTAAGGCAGCTCTTGACGACTCTTCTGGACCGGGCCCGCAAGAAAGAGGCCATTCAGAAGAAACAGGAGAAGTCCGCGGACAAGATGGATCTCTACCGGATTCGGGGAGAGCTGCTTCACACCTACGGCTACAGTGCCAAGCCGGGCGACCGGGAGCTCAGGTGCATAAATTACTACGACAACCGGGAAATCAGCATTCCCCTGGATCCCCTCCTGTCTCCTATGGAAAATGCTTCCAGATACTTTGCCCGCTATGAGAAGCTCAAGCGGACAAAAGAGGCCTGCGGCCGGTTGATTGCAGAGACCGGTCAGACCATTTCCCATCTGGAGTCCATGCTGACTGCCATAGAGATCGCCCAGGATCCCGCGGACCTAGAGGCCATCCGCCGGGAGATGATTCGCTACGGCTATCTCCGCAAGAAGGGCAAGAGCAAGCGAATCCAGGGCAAGAGCAAGCCCCTTCACTATATTACGGAGGATGGGTTCGATATCTATGTTGGAAAGAATAACGAGCAGAATGACTATTTGACCTTCCAGCTGGCAAGCGGCAATGACTGGTGGTTCCACACCAAGAAGATCCACGGGTCCCATGTCATCGTAAAGAATCCCTCGGGTGGCGATATGCCGGATCATATCTATGAGATTGCCGCCTCTCTCGCCGCCTATTACTCCCAGGGGAGAAATTCCGGAAGTGTTGAGGTGGACTATCTTCAGAAGAAGAATGTCAAGAGGCCGGCCGGAGGAATTGCGGGCTTTGTCATCTACCACAGCAACTACTCCCTCCTTGCCAGGCCCTCTCTGGAGGGGGTCCGGCCGGCGGAATCCTGAGGATTCCTTCCTCGGTCTTGCATCAGAGATTGGTATACAGGTCCCGGCGCCTTCGGTCCAGGAAGGTCCGTATTTTCGCGTGCTCCTCCAGTGCAAGCTCTGGATCAAGTTCCAGAATCTCCCTGCAGTCGTCGGAGGCAAGCTGCAGCATATCGGCATCCTGGTAGATGTCCGCAATCCTAAAGTCCAGATCCCCGGACTGGCGGATGCCGAAGAAGTCACCGGGCCCCCGCAGTTTCAAATCCTCTGAGGCGATTTCAAATCCATCATTGGAGTGAACCAGGATTTCAAGCCGCCCGGAGACCTCTTCTGTGTCCGAAGCGTCAATAAAGATGCAGTAGGACTGGTCTCCTCCTCTCCCAACGCGCCCCCGCAGCTGGTGCAGCTGGGCCAGACCGAACCGGTTGGCATTCTCGATGAGCATGACGCTGGCATTGGGCACATTGACCCCCACCTCAATGACCGTCGTCGATACCAGCACCTGGACCTCGCCCGAGACGAAGTCCTCCATGACCCGGTCCTTCTCTGCGGACTTCATGCGCCCGTGCAGGATACCAAGCCTGATCTGACCTCCGTAGAAATCCCTCATTTTTTCTGCATAGTCTGTAACATTTTCGTCTTCGCTGACGTCGGACGCCTCTACAAGCGGACAGATTACATAGGCCTGCCTTCCGGCCAGCACTTCTCTGGCGATAAATCGCCAGGCCGTCTTCTTCTCCTCGGACCGGATAATCGCATTCTTAATCTTCTTGCGGCCGACCGGCACTTCTCGAATCACTGACAGATTCATATCGCCATACAGGATCATGGCAAGCGTCCTTGGAATCGGTGTCGCCGACATAACAAGAACATGGGGCGACTGTCCCTTGGCGGAGAATATCTTCCTCTGCCGGACCCCGAACCGGTGCTGCTCATCGGTCACCACCAGGGCCAGTTTCCTGTACTCCACCGCGTCTTGAATCAGGGCCTGGGTTCCGATAATAAGAAGAGACGAGGTCTTGGAGATCTTCTCCTGAATCTCCCTCTTTTGTCTTGCACCTGAAGACCCGGTCAGACAGACAACCGTATAGGGAAGATGATGTTCCTGACAGAGTCTGCGGAAGGCTCTCTCATGCTGCCTCGCAAGGACCTCGGTCGGCGCCATGATGGCGGCCTGATAGCCGTTCTCCAGGCAGGCCAGCATGGCAAGAAAGGCGATGATCGTCTTGCCGCTCCCGACATCCCCCTGAATCAGGCGCTGCGTGACCTGGGTCTTACTCAAGTCTGAGAGCACATCGGAGAGGGCCTCCTCCTGCCCTCTTGTCAGGGCATAGGGAAGCTCCGCCTTCACTCTCTCCACCTGCCCGGTCTTCACAATGCGATCGCCCGTCTCTTCCGGGATCATCTCCATACGGTTCTTCCCCAGCTCCAGGAGGAAGAAGAAGAACTCATCATAGGCCAGCCTCTTTCTGGCTCTGATCAGATGGTCGAGATTTTCCGGAAAATGGATCTGCTTCATGGCCCACTCATAGGGAACCAGCTGATTTGTCTCAAGGATTTCAGGCGGCAGGTACTCGCCCATGGAGATTCCGCTGTCAAAGACTTCCCGGACCAGCTTTCGAATCTTGTGATTGGTCAGGCCCCTGGTCAGTCCATAGACCGGCTGGGGCTCTTGCATGAGGCTCTCGTACTGGTCCGGACGGAAGATCTGCGCCTGAGACATGGAGAACTTACCCTGCTCTTCTTCCAGCTTTCCATAGAATACGAAGGGCTCTCCCACGGTCAGCCGGCTTCTGATATAGGGCGTGCGAAACCAGATGAGATTCAGGCTATGGTCTCCATAGAAAGCCGTGGCAAGAGTCACATCCATCTGCCTTCCCCTCTTATTTCTGGCCGGACTCTTAAGCCTTGCCAGAAGAGCGATCTTTTGCCCCGGCTCCGGTTTCTCGTAATTTGCGAGTGGGGGATAGGTCTGATAGCTTCTCGGAAAATGCAAGAGCAGGTCGCCCACCGTATATATATCCAGTTTCTGATAGAGCTTCTCTGTCTTCTCTCCCACTCCCTTGAGATCACGTATGCGCTCCATATAATTCATAGTGTCCCTCTTCCGGTTGATTTTCTCTTCTTGTCTCATAAGAAGAGCCGACCGGCATACACCGCGAGGGGACAAGTCCCTCATACGGTATATATCGGTCGGCTACCTCATTGGGCACTTATATCAGACCGAGTCCTCACTCGACACTGACCACATAGTAGTAGACAGGCTGTCCGCCATTCTGCAGCTCAATTTCGAGCCGGGGATAAGCCTTTCGAACCCGATCCGCCAGAGCATTGGCCTCTTTCTCGTCCGCATCCTTTCCGAAGTAGATGCTGATGATAGAGGAGTCCTCATCCACCATGCCGGCAATCATCTGATCGAAGGCCCGGTTGAGATCGGAATCTACAGAGACGATTCCGTCATCTCCGATTCCCATAAAGTCGCCCCGGTGAATCTGCTTGTCATCTATCAGGGTGTCACGCACGGCATAGGTGATCTGCCCCGTCTTGACGAGAGCGATCTCCTCGATCATCCGGTCGCGGTTCTCCTCGAGAGATTGCTCGGGGATGAAATTAATCATGGCCGTGATGCCCTGCGGGACAGTCTTGGTCGGGATAACTATGACCTTCTTGTCCTCTGTCAGTTCCGCAGCCTGCTTGGCTGCCATGATGATGTTCTTATTGTTGGGAAGAACAAAAATGTTCTTGGCATTGGTCTTCTCGATTGCGGAGAGAATATCCTCCGTCGAGGGGTTCATGGTCTGCCCGCCGGTAATAATGTGGTCACAGCCCAATTGTCTGAAGACATCATTAATCCCTTCGCCGATGGAGACTGCGACAAAGGCGATCTCCTTGGCAGGCGCAGCGGCCGGCGCATCTGTCTCTGTCTCCTTGACCATGAATGCCTTGGCATTGGGGTTGGAGTGCAGATGAACCTCATGCAAGACACCGTACTGCATGGCGATTGTAATCACCTGACCCGGATCATCGCACTCAATCGTAACCGAGATTGAGTTGGCATTGCCGGTCACCTGACAGTCCCTGTCCTTCATAATCTTGTGCTTTAAATCAGAGACCTGGTCTCCTGTGACAAGCATATCTGAGACGACCTTGAAGCGGAGCCGATAGGCATAGGAGGCCTCCGTGCGGATCTCAACAGCCTTGGACTCTACGGTCCCGCCGGAGAGAACAATCTGGGCTCCTTTTAAGACTTCCATCAAGCCCTGGCCGCCGGAATCCACGACTCCGGCCTGTTTCAAGACGGGAAGCAGGTCCGGCGTCTGAGCCAGAACACGGTCTCCCTCCTTGATGATAGCATCCGTAAATACCAGGATATCGTCCGTCTGGGCCGCCATTTCAAGGGCCTTGTCCGCAATTCCCCGGGCAACGGTAAGAATCGTGCCCTCCTTGGGCTTCATGACTGCCTTATAGGCAGTCTCACAGGCCCGTTGGATGGCGTCGCTCAGAATCTGAACATTGAGTTCCGAGTAATCCCTGCTGATCTTGCAGAAACCGCGAAAGAGCTGAGAGAGGATGACACCGGAATTGCCCCTTGCGCCGCGCAGAGAGCCGGAGGATATCGCCTTGCAGATATCCTTCATGACCGCCTCGCTGCCAAGCTCTTCCACCGCATGAGCAGCCGATGCAATCGTCGCCGTCATATTTGTTCCCGTATCGCCGTCCGGAACCGGAAATACATTCAGCTCATTGATCCATTCCTTATGATTATCTAGGTTCGTTGAGGCACCGAGAAATGCCTTCGCAAGGAGCGAAGCATTGATCGTCTTCATTTCCACCTGAGTTCCTCCTTAATCAGTAACGCGAACGCCCTCGACGAAGATATTGATTTCTCTCACCTTCATTCCGGTAAATGCCTCCAGCTGATACTTCACCGTGTCTCTGAGGTTGCTGCAGACCGTACTGATAGCAACGCCGTATGCTACAATCACGTGGAAATCCAGCGCTATCTCACTGCTGTCGACAATCGTGACATTGATTCCCCGGTTCAGGTAATCCTTCTTGAGCAAGCGCGTCAGCCCGTCCATCATATTGACCGCTGCCATACCCACGATACCAAAGCACTCAATTGCAACAGAACCGGCATAGGTTGCGATCACATCCGGGTTAATCTCAATCTTGCCAAGTCCGGTAGACATTGCACCCTGCATAATATAGGTACCTCCATTCCCAACAGACATATTTCATAAGCAATTATATCGGATTCCCTTGAAAATACAAAGGGATTTTACTTGATTTCAAGTTTCCACTCTGCTATATTATCACTGTTGTGATTTGCCACTGAGGGCAAATAATCTTAATTTAAGGAGGTGTCTGACGATGGCAAAGTGTGCAGTTTGCGGTAAGGGCGCTCATTTTGGTATTAAAGTGAGCCATTCTCATAAAAGATCTAACAGAATGTGGAAGTCCAATGTAAAGTCTGTTCGTATTATGGAGAATGGAAGCCCGAAGAAGGCATATGTATGTACTTCCTGTCTCCGCTCCGGCGCAGTTGAGCGCGCTTAAGCAAGCGGATCTTGGGATCCCCTGACCTGCGATATCTTCGCAGGTCTTTTTTTATTTCTTGATCAAAATGATTCTCTGCAAATAAAGCCCTTCTGTCTCTTGTCATTCGGGAAAACAGACCTTATCATTTCATATATAAGAGTTGCCGATGCAATATTCTTTCGACAAAAGCATAGATAAGGAGGCCTTGTATGGAACTTTACTTTGCGATTGGATTTGTTGGAGCATTTGCCGCGCTCCTCTTCGCGCAGAGTCGGCGCCGCGCGGTCATGGCCTGTCCCGAGGGAACAGACCGGATGAAGAAGATTGCATCCGCAATCCGAGACGGCGCAGATGCCTATTTGAAACACCAGTACGCCACAGTCGCCAAAATCTTCGCAATCGTATTTGTCCTCCTCCTTCTCATGGCATTTGCCAGCAATGGGTCCATGCTCTCCAAGTTCACCCCCTTTGCCTTCCTGTCCGGCGGAATCTTCTCCATGTCTGCCGGCTACATTGGCATGAAGATCTCCACCCAGGCCAACTCCCGCACTGCCCAGGCGGCATCTAAGAGTCTCAACAGCGGCCTTCGCGTGGCATTCGCTTCCGGCTCTGTCATGGGCTTTACGGTCGTCGGCCTCGGAATTCTCGATGTGTCTCTCTGGTTCTTCCTTCTCCGCTTCGCCTTCCATATTGCGGATCCCATGGAGCTCGGCAGCATCATGGTCATGAACGGAATGGGGGCCTCCTTCATGGCCCTCTTCGCCCGCGTCGGCGGCGGCATTTACACAAAAGCGGCAGATGTCGGTGCAGACCTGGTCGGCAAGGTTGAGGCCGGGATCCCGGAGGACGACCCCCGCAATCCGGCCACGATTGCCGACAATGTCGGTGACAACGTCGGTGATGTCGCCGGGATGGGTGCCGACCTCTATGAATCCTATGTCGGCTCGATTCTGGCGACTTTCTCACTGGGCCCTCTGGCAGGCTATGGCTACAAGGGGATGCTTCTCCCCCTGGCTCTGGCCGTCATCGGCATCTTGTGCTCCATTCTCGGAAGCTTCCTGGTTCGCACGGATGAGACCACCAACCAGAAATCCCTGCTCTATTCTCTTCGCAAGGGCACTTATTCCGCGACCATTCTGGCAGCCCTCCTGGCGGCCCCCCTGACCTATTTCATCCTGGGGAACATGGGCGTCTATGTCTCCATCCTCTGCGGTCTGATCAGCGGCACGGCGATCGGATATTTCACCGAATATTACACCTCCGATAGCTACCGGCCCACCCAGAGCCTGTCCGCCTCATCCAAGAGCGGCATCGGTCCCCTGATCATCGGCGGCATCTCCCTGGGAATGAAGTCCACCATGCCCTCCATCCTCATCGTCGCGGCAGCTGTCATCATCTCCTTTGTGACCGCCGGGGGCTACCGGAGTTACAATCAGGGGCTCTACGGAATCGGGATTGCGGCCGTCGGCATGCTGTCCACGCTGGGCATCACGCTGGCGACGGACGCCTACGGTCCCGTCGCAGACAATGCCGGCGGGATTGCCGAGATGTCAGGCCTTCCGGATTTCGTCCGTGACCGCACAGATGCGCTGGACTCTCTTGGCAATACCACCGCGGCTACAGGCAAGGGCTTCGCAATCGGCTCCGCCTCACTGACCGCCCTTGCCCTCCTGGTCTCCTATGTCTCGATTGCGGATTCCAAGCTTGCCCTTTCCGGGAAGAAGCTCATGGACCTCTCCCTGACCAACCCGTCTGTGCTGGTCGGACTCTTTGTCGGAGCCATGCTCACCTTCGTCTTCGCGTCCTATACCATGAGTGCGGTACAGATTTCCGCCCAGAGCATCGTAAGGGAGGTTCGCCGTCAGTTCCGCGAGATCCGGGGAATTATGGACGGGTCTGCGGACCCGGACTACGCCAGCTGTGTTGCCATCTGCACTAAGGGAGCCCTGCGCCAGATGCTCACCCCCGCTCTCTTGGCGATCATTGTCCCCATCCTGACCGGCCTCATTCTCGGCTGCGAGGCTGTCGTTGGACTCCTGGGTGGTGTCTCCGTCACCGGCTTTGCGATGGCGGTCTTCATGAGCAATGCCGGCGGATCCTGGGACAACGCCAAGAAGTATATCGAGGGCGGTCATTTCGGCGGCAAGGGATCGGACTGCCATAAGGCTGCGGTTGTTGGGGACACGGTCGGCGATCCTTTCAAGGACACCTCCGGCCCGGCCCTGAATATCCTGATCAAGCTCTGCTCCACGATCTCCATTGTCTTCTCAGGTCTGGTTGTGGCATTTCATCTGACCCAGTTCTTCATCTGACCCAGCCCCTTTACGGATGAAGTCTTCTTCTGATTCATCCATTCCTGGCTTAGCTCCTTCCTCTGACAATAAGAATGCCCCCGGCCCATCTATCTTGGGTCGGGGGCTATTCACTGCGAGTTATAGGACAAAACGTGTTGATGAAAACCCCTTCAAAGCCTTGTAAATAGA